>NZ_BAAGTT010000029.1:0-243242 GCF_054781775.1 Spirosoma areae
CATCAGCGTCGGTTAAGGGTGGATTATGAACGTTCGGTAAAGGTCTCCGAAGCGATGATCCAACTGGCAATGATTCGTATTATGATTCGACGTTTTTAATTTTTAGACAGCCTCTAAGACAATGAAAACCTGCGCTGGGTTTAATGGGGTTATTGAAACAACGAGTATAAAATTCCCCGATGTGTAGAACGCATCGCTCATTAAAGCCAACTAAAACGGTTATCGAACAGGAGCGAATAAACACGTTGTTTAGCCGTATCTGAAAAAGTGCCTGAAGTGGCAGGCTCAATTTTGTTCATTGACAGGACCGCGTAGTATAACGTTTTTTGTCTAATTTTGAAGAGAGGATATACTCGCTGATAAGGTTGGAATAGCCTGAAAACAAGGGGGAATTATAGTCTGAACTTACCAATGAGTAAGAAAGGCGTCTGCTGATAACCGTAACTGATCAAGACAACTATGTACCGTAAGTCTGCGTCCATGACCATTCTGATTGCCGACGATGACCTGGATGACCGCCTGTTTATGGACCAGGCACTTCGACAGAGTGGCTATACCCATGCAATTAAATTTGTTGAAGACGGAGAAGAGTTGATGCGTTACCTGCGCCGTGAGGGTAACTATACTGAGCTTAATTCACCCTGGCCTGATTTGCTGATTCTGGATTTGAACATGCCCCGCAAAAACGGGTTTCAGGCCCTTCGCGAAATTAAGGATGATCCTAAACTACGTAGACTGCCCGTAATTGTGATGACAACCTCATCGGCTGATGAAGACGTTGTAAAAACGTATAACATGGGCGTTAATTCGTTTGTGACGAAGCCGTTTAATTTCAACCGCTTAGTCGAAATGGTAGGCGCGATGAAAACATATTGGCTGGATACCGTTAAATTGCCCTAATGGGATAACCAAATGAAAGCGCTCCGCAATGCCGGACCTCGACCACCCGGCCGCACCACCGCCTAAGCGAAACCAGTATCTAACGAACTGACACAATTCTGACTAAGGACTTTGGTGATGGCTTTTAAATAACTACTCAACATTTATGACACCCGTTTTCTCCGCACCTGATAATCATGAAGCTAAAGAAACCATTCGTGTTCTGTTAATTGAAGACGATGAAGACGATTACCTGCTAACTAAGGCGTTGGTGTCGGCAAAGGAGAATACAGCCCTTAAACTCGATTGGGTCGATAGTTACGACCGTGCCATAATCGCTATTGATGAGTGCAATCACGATGTGTACTTAGTTGACTATCGGTTGGGGCATAACACCGGTACAGACCTAATTCAGGAGGCCTTCCGAATGGGGTGCCGGGCGCCCATGATCCTGCTGACGGGCCAGGATGACCTGACCGTCGATCAATCGGCGCTGGAACTTGGCGCTGCCGATTATCTGGTTAAAGGGCGGATTGATGCCCAACTGCTGGGACGAAGTATCCGCTATGCCCTGCGGCAGGCCAGCGTATTGGCCGAAGTGGCTCAGAAAGAAAACAAATACCGCTCGCTCTTTGAACGATCCATCGACGCCATTTTTGTCGCCACAGAAGACATGCGCTTTCAGGATGCAAACTCGTCGGTTGAGCACCTGCTGGGCTACAGCCGCGACGAACTTCGGGGCCTGAATCCGGCGCGGCTGTTTGCCGATTTTAACCACCTGCGCCGACTGCGCTTTACCGTGCGCGAACATGGGCAGATAAAAGACTTCGAAACAATATTGATTCATCGGAATGGGCGGAAACGCATATGCCTGATTTCCGTATGGGAGGTTGAAGACCGGGTTGGGCAACCGGAGTGGTATCAGGGCATCGTTCGGGACATTACGGATCAGAAGCGGGCACAGCAGGAACTGATTCTGGCCGAAAAACTAACAATGACCGGCAAAATCGCCAGGAGCATCGCCCATGAAGTGCGTAATCCGTTAACCAATCTTAGTTTAGCTTTAGAACAACTCAAAGACGAGCTTGATACCGATAATGAGTACGTTACGATGTTTACCGACATTATTGGCCGTAATGTAGACCGCATTGGGCAACTCATTACCGAAATGCTCAATTCATCGAAGCCCCGCGACCTCGACCGTAAAAAGCAGGATTTTAATGCCGTTGTCAGAGAAACGCTCCAACTTGTGGGCGACCGCATAAAACTCAAACGAATGCGGCTCGAAACCCAGTTCTCTACAGACAATTGTCAGGTGCTTCTCGACCGTGATCAGGTAAAAACAGCCCTGCTCAATATTCTGGTCAATGCTGTTGAAGCCATGCAGGAGACAAAAGGCATTTTGTCGGTCAGAACCAACTGCACAGACGATGGCCGGGTCTATGTAGAAGTAACCGATAATGGCGGAGGTATTACTGATACAGACCGGCAACGGCTTTTCGATCCTTTCTTCACGGGGAAATCGGGTGGGATGGGGTTAGGCCTGACCGCCACGCAGAACATCATCAATAGCCATAAAGGGTCTATTGAAGTGGAAAGCCAGGTTAATGTGGGAACTACATTTCGACTTTATTTTCCGAAGTGAGATACAGCCTATAACAGGTAACTTAAGTGGTTAACGATTGCAGCCAGTCATTTGAGAATGACTGGCATTTTTGTGGAAAAGAGTGGGTAAAAAAATACACACCCCCTTCCAGATTCTACAGTCAATAAAGTATTTCGGTAGCCTAATAATAAATTGACTACAAGTTAACGCCCTTGTAATTGATTGGTAGTTAAGTAATTACCTGTAATGGTGCGTAGCTCGGCCGGAATTTTATAGAAGTGGCACAATAAAAGCTATTATATCAGTAACCTACTATCTACAACTATGTGGTCTACCAATCACTTTCCGGCTGCCATGCGGTCGCTGAGTCCCAGTATTCGGGCTAAAGCTATCGAAATTGCCAATCAGCTTATGGAGCAGGGGCAGTTAGATACGCAGCACGTAACGGCTATCAGCGTTGATGAAGCTCGTCGGTGGGCACGCTGTAGCCACGCCGATCGGGACTGGACCGTAGCTGGTCAGCGCCCCTTTGCCTGAGTAGGATCACTCTTATTGACTTGTTGGCCATGATTTGGAAAAAATCTATCTACGATTCCCTGACCGCTTGTGCAGCCCTTTGCAATGAGTTTGCAACCGAATGCTCAAACTCAGAAGACATTGAAACGTGTTATCGCAGTATTTTTTTAAACCTCGACTGTGCCGACGTGTGTCGAAATTTGGCCATGCTTTATGTTCGTGGATCTGAAAATGCCCGGCTGCTGGCCAAAACGTGCATTGAAATATGTGAAAAATGTGCTCAGGAGGTGAGTCAGTTTAGTTCTGAGGAAAGCAGACAAGTCCATGCCAGTTGCCAGCAGGTAATTTGCAGTTGTGTAACGATCATCGACATGGGATACCAAACAGACTTAGAAGTCCGAAATCCGGCTATCACACCCGCTTCTCTGTTTTATGGTATTGACCTCCGCGAAACGCTTTATAATTAACAGCAGCCGATAGACACAGTTTGCTGTTGCACCTGGTGAAATCAGTAAATCAGATACATGTCGCTCACAAGTAGCAATTGGCTACACGGGCGGTTCTATGTCAACTTCTTTAGTATGGAAACGAAACCACAGACGAATAAGCAGTTAGAGAAAATTCGTGATATGATCGAGGATATTCGTATCGCGATGTTGACGACGGTTGATGCGGAAGGGAATTTGGTAAGCCGCCCGATGGCCTTGCTTGAGGTCGACGAACAGGGAACAACCTGGTTTTTCACCGAACGGTCGTCGCCTAAAGTCGATCAGATAGCGGCTAATTCGCACAAAGTTAACTTAGCCTTTGCTTCCGTAAGCGACGCTGCCTATGTATCCATATCGGGCACTGCCGATGAAGTGGATGATCGGGCTAAAATAGATGAACTCTGGAATCCACAGGCTAAAGCCTGGTTTCCAAAGGGTAAGGACGATCCCAATCTGGTTTTGCTGAAAGTTCATACGGATATGGCCGAATATTGGAACTCGAATGATAGCAAAATGGTCCGGTTTATTCAGCAGGCAACCGCCGTTATTACCGGCAATCCCCCCCAAATGGGCGAAAACGAAAAGGTTTATAATTAAAGGCGAACGAGCGAACGAGCGAATACACCGGCAGGCATTCGCTCGTTCACTTGTTCGCTCGTTCGCTCATTCATTTCTATGATTGTCACTCAAACCGACGGTGGCTGGCAGCTTATCCACCAACAGGCGCATGGCTTACTGGCGGTGCAACTTGCTTTGCAGTGGCATAGCCACAAACGTCCTGTTCATTGGGTTGAAACCTTAATTGCTCTGACCGAACACGACGACGGTCAGGATGCCTGGGAAGGGCAAAATCACCTGACGGAATCCGGTACTCCACTCGATTTCCAAATTTTAGCGTATTCCGTGGAACAATGCCGATCGATGATTCAGATTGGCTTGCAGAAAAGCCGCTGGAATGCCCTGATGATGTCGATGCACACATCGTTTTTATACGAACCGAAGCGTGGCACTAATAAGGCGCTGGATGTATTTCTGGATCAGCAGGTTGACAATCAACCCAAATGGCGAAAGCAGATGAAGGCAACAAAAGCTGAAGCGGTTTATGCCTATGATTTTGTTCAGTGGTGTGATGCCCTTTCACTGGTGCTGTGCCTGAATCAGATACCACCCGAAGGACGACGTTTAGAGATTAGCGTTGGCCCCGATGGTCTGTCGTACTTCATTCATCAACAAGCCGACGGTTCGGTTAGCATAGACCCCTGGCCATTCGAGACAACGTCGTTTTCGGTGCATGTCGAAACGTTTATTCTGGCGCAGGTGATCTTTAAAGATGATAAAGAACTTTATAAGGCCATTCAGAACGCACCCGTCGAGTTGAAGGAGTGGGTATTCAGCGAAAAATGATCGTCTGCTGCCCTACCTAAGCTCATCAGCCGTTGTCGCTTACGTCCGGCGCAGCGCAGAAAACTATATGAGCCGCAGTAACATTGACGAGCGAGCTGATACATTGACGGGTCGCCCACCCTTAATCGGTGTCGAATCCGGGTAAGCCTTACTTGTGGCTGTATCGACAATAATCTCCCAGGCCAAATGCCTGCGGCTGATTTTGGGGAGCATAAAGGGAATATCCTCCCAATAAGCATTCAGAATCCAGATCAGTTGCTCCGGTCCGCCGTTGCGGTCACCAATGTTCTGTCCGTCTTCAGTTTGTTCAGTCACCCGCAGACCATCCATGAATAAAGCTAAACAATGCGTATGCGGATTATCCAGATCATCAGTAGTCATTTCATTACCCTCGGGCCGTAGATAAGCCACCTGCTCACTGCCAAAAAAACGCCGTCGGCTCAGCAGCGGAATAGCCCGGCGCAAGGCCGTCAACTGGCACGTAAAGTCAAACAGCGCCTGCTGCTGCTCGTTCCAGTGCCAGTTCATCCAGCTAATTTCGCTATCCTGATTATAGCCGTTGTTATTACCCTGCTGGGTTCGCCCGCATTCGTCGCCCATCACCAGCATTGGCGTACCCTGACTAAGCAGCATAGTGGTCAGGAAGTTCCGTTTCTGACGCTCGCGCAGTTCGTTGATAGCGGGGTCGTCGGTAGGGCCTTCGACTCCACAGTTCCAGCTTAGGTTGTCGTTGGAGCCATCGCGGTTGTCCTCGCCATTAGCTTCGTTATGTTTCTCATTATAACTCACTAAGTCGTTAAGCGTAAAGCCATCGTGCGCCGTAATCAGATTGATGCTGTTGGCCGGTGAGCGGCCATCATTGGCATAGAGATCGGGACTGCCCAGCAGGCGGGTGGCGGTTTCGGCGGCTTTGCCCTCGTCGCCCTTCCAAAATGCCCGAAGTGTGTCCCGATATTTGCCGTTCCACTCCGACCAGCCTACCGGAAAACCACCAACGTGGTAGGAATGAATATCCCAGGGTTCGGCAATGAGCTTCACATGCGCCAGAATCGGATCCTGCGAAATAGTATCTAAAAACGACGAGACAGTGCCCAGTTCCTCATCAGTACGAATCAGGGCCGATGCCAGGTCGAACCGAAACCCATCGACGTGCATGTCCGTCACCCAATAACGGAGGCTGTCCATAACCAACTGCAACACGCGCGGATGGGTCAGGTTAAACGTGTTACCCGTACCGGTATAGTCCATGTAGTATTCAGGCTTATTGCCGACCTGATGGTAATAAACCCGGTTATCAATTCCCTGAAAGGAAAGCATCGGGCCGAATTGATTTCCTTCGGCGGTGTGGTTATAGACTACATCCAGAATGACCTCGATGCCAGCCGCGTGCAGGCTTTTCACCATCTGCTTGAATTCAGTTACCTGCTGTCCGGCCATACCCGAGGACGAATAGGTATTCTGAGGAGCAAAGAAACCGATGCTGTTGTAGCCCCAGTAGCTTTCGTCGGTAAACTGATGTACGGGAAGCAATTCGACGGCTGTAATGCCAAGTTTTTTAAGGTAATCGGTACTCTCGGGCCTGCCAAGCCCGGCATACGTACCCCGAACGGCGGCATCCATTGTGGGGTGACGGTATGAAAAACCTTTAACGTGCAGCTCATAAATAACGGAACGGTGTAGCGGGATGGCGGGCGCGGTGTCATCTTCCCAATCGAACGAGCTGTCAACAACCACACTTTTGGGTATCGTTGGGCCACTGTCTTCAGTACTCATGGATAGATAACGCTCAGCCTCTTCCAGTGAAGGAGATGCATACTCATAAGCTAACCAGGCCTTGTTATGATTGAAGGGCGCGTTAATGGCACGGGCATAGGGGTCAAGCAGTAGTTTATGCGGGTTGAAAAAAAGACCCAACTGGGGTTCATAGACCCCATCGGCCCGGAAACCGTAAAGCTGGCCTGGCTGTAGGCCTTCGAGGTAAATATGCCATACAAGATTGGTACGCTCTATGATGGGAATGCGTGCCGTTTCCTGCCGGGCATCTTTCGGGTTAAACAGGCAAAGCCAAACGGCTGTTGCGTGTTCGCTGAATAGGGTAAAGTTGACTCCTTCGCCGTCGAAGGTAGCACCGAGTGGGTAAGGTTTTCCTGGTTTCGACTGGATGGCGTCAGGGGAAGGGGTTGCTTTCACTTGTTTAGTTATGATGTGCTCGTGGTGGAATAATGGATGTCGAAATAAACTTCTGTAGAGAACGATTGTTTCGACATTCTGTGAACACAAAAAAGCCCGCCCCCAACGGAGACGGGCTTTCCAATCCCACCATTCACTACACTACCAAGGCCAAACGTGCCATTGTAGAATTGGCCGTGTCGATGCTCTGTTTCTGGCGGAGCAATAACTCGCGGGTGCTGGCCACTAAATCAGTTTCCTGTAGCACCGAATTATATTCGTTAAGCGCTTCCTGATCGCCCCGATGGCATTCCTCTACAGTTGCTTTGTCGTCGTTAGAAGTAAATGTAGATTTGATATTTATCCAGGCCCGGTGCAGATCGGCGGCAAGACTGGTGCCTCCGTCCGATTCTCCACCCAACGCTCGTATTTCGCGATCTAACTCACCTGCAAATTCGGCCCGTTGCCGCGACTGTGTTAAAAACAGACTTTTCAGTTCGTTGTCCTTTACGTTCTCTGCAGCCTCCTGATAGCCTTTTTCGGCGTCATGATTGCGGGTTAGTAGTCGGCTTAATTGTTCGAGGATTTCGCCCCTGGTTTCCTTTACATTCATAACGTTGCTGGTTTAGTTGTGTTGATTTGGTGAAAGATTCATAACGTTTCGTGTTGAGCAAATCAGAAAGTGTACGCTTTATTAACTACCTGTTTAGTGGCCCTGGAGCCTTACCCTGGGTATTTTACCGCTTTTTAGCGACCTCACTGGCCGACTTCACAATTCGTTTACGGCCCTATTTGATAACTAAAGCGGGCTCTTCGGCTGAGCCTTTGCGTTTTACAACTGCGCCCTGCACCTTTCGTTCCACATTTTCCGTATGAACTTCGGCAACAGTACCGCTGGCTTTGCCTTTTCCATAGTTCCAGCTCACGTCATCGCCTTTTTTTAGAGTCTCCATTGGGCATGTAGTTAGAAGTTCATCGAGAACAGGTAAATCCGGTGATTAAAAAATTTGTTTTTAATCACCGGATTTATTTACCTACTCATCAAGTTTGCCATCTTTGGCATCGCGCTGCATTTGTTTATTGGCAAATACGGCAACATCGACCCGGCGATTTTTTCGGCGACCGGCTTCGGTCGAGTTATCGGCAACGGGTTGAGCCTCGCCATACCCTTTTTCATCAACACGCGACGTTTTCACACCCTGTGTTTCCAAAAAACTACCTACGGCATCGGCCCGCTGCCGGGACAGGTTCAGATTGTGCTCATCTGACCCCGTAGCATCTGCGTGTCCCTCAATCCGAATGTCGGTATCTTCGTATTTATTCAGCGTCTGAGCAAATTCAGTAAGCTGTTGTTTCGTTTCAGATTTCAGCGCGTAGGAGTCCACATCGAACAGAATATCTGACCCGAATGTAATTTTGATGCCTTCGCCAACGCGCTCAACCTGAGCATTTGGCATTTGGCGTCTCATTTCTTCGGCCTGCTTGTCCATTCGGCGTCCAATAACAGCGCCAGCGGCACCACCTACCGTTGCGCCCAGAATCGCCCCCATAACCGTGTTTCCTTTTGCTTTACCAATCATGGCACCCGCAACAGCCCCACCGGTAGCGCCAACGATAGCCCCTTTCTTTGTTTTATTTAATGAGCTTTGCCTGTCGCTTCTGTTATTGACTGACTGTTTGGATGACTTACAACTTGTTAACCCATTGCCCGATAGAAGACCAGCAGCCAGTAGTAGGGTGAGTGACTTCATTCCGACAGATTTCAGTTGACTATTCATAGTGTTGTGAACATTTGGTACTGCTCTTAGACTACCAAACCCTGTACCAGTTTAAAACAGAGCGTGCTGGCGGCTAAGTAATATTTAGGTAAGTCGTTTATAATCAGCAGTATAACTCGATTATAGACTGATTGATTATTGTTATATCAAACATATAAATCAAGTAGTTTAATAGAGTAATCGGGAAGAACTGTGCCTATTGTTGTGGAGTAGACTCCACAGAAATTGGGACAACGACCGGTTTAAACGAAAAAACAGGACTGTAATTTTGAAACACCTTATTGCGGTTCAGTTGGGTAGTATCATTATAGAGTTGATAGTGACGTAATTACGGCTCTGTCTACGCAACAACTGACTGCTACCGCGAGTAGACGAAAACCGGACTATAAACGTTAAAAATAGACCAAATACAAGGCTTTATTCCCGCTCCATGTTAACTATAAAGGCAATAATTACCGGGTTCTTCGTGGGTTGTTTGCTACTCGTGGCACCTACCGGCTGCAAAACGTCGGGAACGAATGACCCTGTCCCCTCACTCCAAACCAGGACGCTGGTTGGCAGTTCGCTAATCGGCGCGTATTCAACCGATCAGTTGCGTACCCGGTTTAGTGGGGCAACAGCTCTGTTTCAGATTTTCATTCGACATGGCATCAAAGCCTATCGATTGGAGTACAACACCACAAATACGGATGGCAAATCAATAAAAGCATCGGGCGCGCTTATCGTGCCGGATGTAACATCACCCTCGCCCATGTTAAGTATGCAGCATGGTACCATCACGAGCGATAATGATGCTCCCTCAAATTTTCAGTCGGGGAGCGAAGCCTACACATTTGGGTCAGTGTTTGCTTCACAGGGCTACATTATTGCTGCGCCGGACTATATTGGTTATGGCGCGTCGAAAGATGTGCCGCATACCTACGAGCATCGAAGCGGATTAGCGACGGCATCTCTCGATATGCTGCGAGCCGCCCGCGAGTTTTTGAGCGACCAGAAACTCAACTGGGATGGCCGATTGTTTATCGCCGGTTATTCGGAAGGAGGCTACGCAACTATGTCGTTGCAAAAGAAGATAGAGGAAGAAACGGGCAGCGAGTTCAATTTAGTGGCATCCAGTTGCGGAGCGGGCGCTTATGACAAACCCGCATTCATGCGGCAGATTATTAATCAGCAGTCCAGTGCCGAACCTGCCATTAACCGGTTGTATGTATGGGTGTTGCTAACCTATGACCGAATCTATGGGTTGAATCGTCCAACAAGTTATTACTTTAAGGAACCCTATGCAGCTCAGATTGCCGCTCAGGGTAAAGATGCGCCTATTAGAGCCAGCCTAAGTTCGGTTTTCACGGATAGTTTTAAAAAGGCAATCAATGAGGGAACGGATAAAGATTTTCTGGCGGCTGTCCAGGATAATGATATTCACGACTGGAAACCGCGAACCCCTACTCAATTGTATCATGGCGATGCCGACGATACAGTGCTATACCTGAATTCAACAAATACTCTGGAGGCTATGCAGAAACGTGGTGCAACAAACGTTGAACTGAAAACCTTGCAGGGGGCTAATCACGCGACGGGAATAGTGGGATTTATTACGGGCACTTATACCTTCTTCGGCGCACTTCAGTAACCGTTTTTTTAGCACCGATGCATATGTGTCCGGCTTTATCCGATGAGGGTTATGCCCGCACTTGTTCGGGCAGATACTGATAAAACTAAATTTGCCCGTTAATAGCCAGGTGCTTGTGTATTAAGTAATAACACCGTTTAATAAACAAAATTTGATTAAAACAGGGAGAAATAGCAACATAAGTGAAATATGTGTCTATTTTTATAGAAAAGGTATTAAAAAAATAGAATATGTTACTGTATAGAGATATGTATTAACAATTTATTTTTAGGGAACTGGCTCGTTTTTCTTAACTTTGCATAAGAGCTACATATAAATAGCTGTATATGAGAATGTTATTTATTTTTTGCATTTTTTTAAGTTATTGACCGGTAAGCAAACAAAAATGAGTAACAATCCCTTAAGCACTACGTTTACCAACTTCAGTTAACTCACTCACTCCCTCACTTATGAGATTATCTATCAAATCAATCCTTGTGTTGCCGCTTGCCAGTTGTATGTTACTAATGGCATCGGCCAGTTGCAAAACATCAGAAACGACTGAGCCCACCCCTACCCCAACTGATGTCACCTCCACTGATACTGTGTTGTCGGGCCGAACCGGAGTATTAGTTAGTGGTACACTCATTGGCGATTATTCACCTGACCAATTACGTAACCGATTTACGGGTTTAATCGCCAAGTATCAGCCTTTTGTGGTATATGGTACTAAGGTTTACCGGCTGGAATATAACACGACGGATACGGATGGAAAGCCTGTTAAAGCATCGGGTGCGCTGCTTGTGCCAACTGTAGCAACGCCCTTGCCTATGCTAAGCATACAACATGGCACAATCACAGTCGAAGCAGATGCTCCCTCATACTTTAAGCCGAGCAGTGATGCTTACTCATTTGGTTCCGCATTTGCCTCTCAGGGCTACATTGTTGCCGCACCGGATTACATTGGCTATGGCGCATCGAAAGCATTAGAGCACCCCTATGAGAATCGCAATGGGCTGGCCACTGAATCACTCGATATGCTCCGGGCTGCCCGTGAATTTATCAGTAGTCAACGGATTAATTGGGACAAACGCCTGTTTATTGCCGGTTATTCGGAAGGTGGTTATGCCACACTGGCCTTACATAAAAAAATAGAGGAAGAAACGGGCAGTGAATTTAATCTGGTAGCTTCCAGTTGTGGGGCTGGCGCCTATGACAAACCGGCCTTCATGAACATAATCCTCAATCAGACAACAATGGCTGATCCGGGCGCCAACAGGCTTTATATCTGGACATTATTGACCTACGACCGAATTTACAAGCTGAATCGCCCAATGTCCTTTTATTTTAAAGAGCCTTACGCTACCCAGATTGCCGCATTGGGTAGAGAGGTAGTCATTAAGGCCAGCCTGAGTTCGATCATGACGGATAGTTTCAAAAAAGGAGTCAATGACGGGACCGACAAGGCTTTCGTGGCGGCTATAAAGGATAATGACATTCATGACTGGAAGCCCCGAACCCCCACGCAGTTATATCATGGCGATATCGACGAAGTGGTGCCTTATATCAATTCGAAGAACACCTACGACGCTATGAAGAAACGTGGCGCGTCAAACGTGGAGTTAAAAACATTGAAAGGTGCTGGTCATGCGGGGGCTGCTTCTGGTTTCACCAGTGGCACCTATGACTTCTTCGGTGCAATTCAGTAACCGTTTCTCTCATACAGGTATTTCCGACCAGGCTTTCCTGCTGGTACATTAATGCAGAAGGGCGTGAACTGATGAGTTCACGCCCTTCTGCATTAATGTACCAGCAGGAAAGCCTGGTCGGAAAGTGTGGTGCAAATAGAGTTAATTGAAGAATTAGCCCTTGGTAAATCAATTAACCGTCACAATGGTATAGGCGGCCTGATGTGGTTGTCGCGCTTGTGTGCCTATGGTTGTTCGGGCGTGGTCGTCGTCATGAATGAGCAGAAGCCGATTCTTGTCTAATGGTGTAAGGTCTTCTGCCTTATGACCGAAATGCAGGGGTTTGCCCCCGGCGTCGCGCATGAGGCTGAAAGGCTTGTTGGCATATAGGTCGTCGGGGCTAATGGTCCAGAGGTAAGCATCCAACTGCCCCTTGAACTCCAGGGAGGTTAATAACCAGAACTGCCCCCGATAAGGATCATATTCCAGACTCGACAGGGCAAGAGGCCGGGGCAGGGTCGAATCGGCTTTCGCTATGTCGAAGTCAGCGATGAGCTTCCAGTCGTCGGCCAGTCGAATTCGTTCGCCATCCCCGGTTTTTTCGACCTGGTAGGATACACCAATAATTTTTGCCCGGTGCTTGAAATCATCGTAGCTCTTTCCATCTTCCCGAATGCCGAACAACAACAGCCGGTCGGTAGCGGCCAGTCCCTCAATTTTAAAATACGGCATAGATCCCGGAAATTCGTCAGTGGCCAGTAGCTGGGCAATCCGCTGTCGATAGGCAATTGATGTCTGGCTGGTATCATCGGGAGCCAGAACGCGTGGGTGTTGTTCGTCGCCGGCAGGCCAGTACAAAATGGTATTATACCCATCCCAATCGTGACTACCCGCCTTAACGCGGTCGAAAGCCGTGGTTAGGAAAACAAACCGACGGTCGGGCGTTTGGGCAAAATCCTCGTACTTGCGGGTTGCTGAATAAACGGGCCGCGTCAGGTAGGTTGGCGATTGAGTCGAATCGGTCAGCGTATCGGGCGTTTTCATAAACACCGGACTCTGGCCGGGCGGCATCTCTTTATCGTTGGCAAAGAACAGATTTTTCCCATCGAACAAAACGGCTGACGCTTCGCACCATACCGGCTGGCCATTGAGGGAAGTGCCCGATTCGAAGCAATTCAAAAAACCTTCCTGAGTAATAGTAGCCGTGGTTAAGGTAGAATCTGTTGGGAGTTTAACAGTTCTACAGCCGTAGGAGACCACTAAAGCGGTCAGTACAAAAACAGGGAGCCGGTAGTTCATAAGCGCAAATTTCGCAGATTATTGGCGCAAAATGAAGCCGACACCATGCACATTGTCAATCCGAATGCTGGGGTCGTTGGCAAGCCGTTTGCGAAGCCGCGAGATGAACACATCGAGACTGCGGCCCATAAAGTAATCATCATCACCCCAAACGGCCCGGAGTAGTTCGTCGCGCCGAACGAGTGTATTGGGCCGGTCAAGGAGGTAAGCCATGACGTCGGCTTCGCGGTGGGTAAGCAGTTGCGTTTGCCCGTTGAGGGAAAGGGTTAAATTGTGCCGGTCGAGCAACGACGGTGTAAGGGCATACTGTTGAGCCGTTGTGGTTGTTCGGCGCAGAAAAACATTGATTTTTAGGATCAACTCCTCAATACTAAAGGGTTTTGTCAGGTAGTCATCGGCCCCAAGCCGCAATCCCTGCAGACGGTCTTCTTTGTTGGTCAACGCACTCAGAAACAGGATTGGTACGTGGGTGTTAATCGTGCGGATCTGGCGGGCCAGGGTGAAACCATCGCTTTGCGGCAGCATTACATCCAGCAAACACACATCGAACTCACCCACTTGAAACATGGCCCAGGCATCGGGACCGTTGACGCAGTGTGTAACCGCAAACGGCACATTTTCGAGTGTATCGCGAATAACGAACCCTAAATTAACGTCGTCTTCAACCAATAGAATGCGAGCAGTTTTCACGGGCGGAAGAGCATTTTTAAAGGCGGAAAAGTGACTGGAATGCCCAACCGGAGCGAAAGCGCGAGAGATGTTTCGCCAGCTTTTCGCGCTTTCGCTCCGGTTGGGCATTCCAGTCACTTTTTAATAAAGGACATAGTACCGAAAACGTACTTCCCTGGCCCAACTCACTGTCGAGCGTTAGGTGCCAGCCATGCGCCCGAACCACTTGCCGAACATAGTACAGCCCTAAGCCAAACCCTTTCACATTGTGCGTATGACCCGACGGGACGCGAAAAAACTGCCGAAAAACAGCCTTCTGATAGTCCGGTGCAATACCGATGCCATTATCACGCACCGACCAGATTAATTTACTCCCTGAGGTATGTGTGCTTAGTTGTACAGAAGGCGATTTGTCACAATATTTCAGGGCATTATCAATCAGGTTCGATAAGGCGGTCTCTACATGATAGCGATCCGCCATCAGCCGTGCATCGGGTGCCGTCAGATCGAGTGCTACATGCGGTGAAAAGGCAAAAGCAGCGCTGGTCATAAGTTCATGAAGGTCAACTTCAGTTGGCTCAAGCCCGAAGCCGGTTCGCTCAGAACGAGCCAGTTGCAAAATAGAATTAACTTGTTTTTGTAATCGTTTGCTTTCTTCGCCCAACACGCGAACATACTGTCGTAACCGATCGGGTTGCTGCATAATACTCTCCGACTGGAGAACATCGGCGGCAATACGAATTGTGGAAACAGGGGTTTGGAGTTCATGGGTGATGTTGTTAATAAAGTCGCGCTGCACCTCCGTGAACCGCCATTGCTTTAATACTACGGTGAGTGTGTAGCCAAAGAAAGTCACGACCAATAGTACTGCTACAGTTGACCATAGCCAGCCGCTCAACTGTCCAGCCACAAACCCCGACTGGTTTGGGAATCGGATGCCAAAATAGTACGTATAGCGGGGAAACTTGGGCAGTGTCTGACTGCGGGATTTAGTCAGTCCGGGTCCACTCGTGCTAATATAAGCGCCATAGACCATGCGGTCGCTTTCGCAGTTATAAATGCCATATTCATAATCGGTGATCAGGTTATGGGCCTGTAATGACTTCTGAATCAAGGACTCGAGCGTGACCGGGTCAATTGGGGCGTCGGTATTGACGATAAAATAATCGGCAGACAATTGCGTAACGGCGTATCGATTCAAGATGAAGTGATTGAGCCGGGCTACTTCATCGGCCACGTCCTGAAGGGCAATAAACGCCGACTGCCGGAACTGCCGTTCGCGCAGAGCGTAGGCATTCCGCACCCAAACTGCCTGCGCGGCCAGGATGCCAATAATGGACAATACGGATAGAACGACAAGCAACCGTAAGCGCGGCATTTGCAGAGGGCGAAGGGGTGAACGAGCGCAAAGCCGAACAGCGTTTCGCCAGCTTTTTGCTCGTTGATTAACCAAAGTTACTACTTGAACGCGCGCCTGAAAATCATTAACAACTCATTAACAAACGTTAGGAAACGTTTAACAGGCGGGTAGGAGAGGAGGTAGTACGTTTGTGGTGTCGCTTGATTGAGCGGCTATAGAAACCATTAATTCATTTTCCGTATGAAACGTACTCTCTTTTTTGCTTCTCTGGTGTTGCTGGCTGCCTCTATGGCCATGACTGTTCCGGCTGCCGTGTTCAACTGGCGCAATGCCACCCATGATTTCGGGCGTATTGTTCAGAGCAAACCTGTTACGGCTGAATTTGTGTTTACCAACAAAGGTGAACTGCCCCTCCTGATTAGTCGCGCTCAGGGTTCCTGTGGCTGCACTGGTGTCGACTATCCGAAAGCGGCTATTATACCCGGTCAGTCAGGAACCATAAAAGCTACATTCAATGCGGCTTCGCTGGGCACGTTCAACAAATCGGTAACGGTTGAGTCAAATGCAGACGGGGGAGTAACAGTCCTGTATTTTAAAGGCGAAGTTGTTAAGGAAGCTGGGGCCGCTCAGTAAAAACAAAGAGCCGGGCTACTAAACCCGGCTCTTTTAAACCTAATCAAGGCGTGTTAATGTCAAAAACTGGTTTGTCAACACAGCCCAATGGAGTAGGGTTACGTTTCTTTCCTGAGATTAACGAACGGGTTGTCTGCTACTTACTGTTTTATAAACCTTGACATCAACAGTCGCGCGCCAGCCTTATACTTTATGAAATATACCCCTCCCGTCAGGGAGCTGACATCCAGAGAGGTTCTGGTACTACCAGCCTTAAGGGTACAGCTTTTCACCACTTTACCATCCGTTGAAACAATTGTTAAGGAGCCTTCCTTCACAATAACAGGATGCTGCACCTGCAAGTCAGCCCGTACCGGATTTGGAAACGTAACAATTTTCGCTTCTTTGCCTTCTGGATTGTGCGTGAAGAGTTGAGCACTGAAGCCGGAATCGCTGACACTAAAGACCGGGCTTTCAACTGTCTCGCTTTCTGGTCGGCCAGGGACTCCTTTTGCTTTAAACTTCCAGTAGCCAGCCGGCCGATCTACATTACCTACCTCAATGAGGCCCGTATAGGCTTTGTATGCTCCTCCATTTTCACTAACTATAATCGCCGACGTACCCAGGGTATGATCCGCGTCTAAGGTGTTTCGCGTATCGTCCTCGCTGAGGACAGGCTTTGCTGCTGGCATTATAGCCGTTTTGAAGGAGAACCGCATATCTGCCATAGCCATTATGTGTTCCCTGTTGGTTTGGCTAGAATACAGCACCCTCAGCGTTTTAGGCTGCTCCCATTTACTGGTCGGGTCCAATAAAGTAGCGGTTACCGGCGCATAAGGCCCATATTGAATGGTTACTCCACTGCTCTTCACAGTTATAGAAAAGGGCTGTAAGGTGGTTGTTAGTTTATTCAGCGTATCTCTGTGTGCCTGAGCCACTACCTGGTCGTTTCCATACAGCCGAACGGTAGGGAACGGACTGTAGTTTCGTTTCATGCGGGCGATGGGTTTGCCATCTACGTCCAGAATTTCAAAATACCCTTTGTCTGTTGTCGTTTCGTGATCCCAGTCGTCTTTAGGCCAGGTTAGCCTTCCCGTTACCGACCATTCAGTAAAATTACTGGGCGTACCTAAATCACGCGTAACCGTTGCCGTTAAGCCATTTGCCACCGGTCTCAACTCGACATGCAAATCGGGATTTGCCCGATTAAGCGTTTGAACATTGGTAGCAACCTTCCAATAGTCTGAATTACTCACCCTATATTCAGTAACAGGGTCTCGATTCCAGCCATACATACCATTTTCAAGCGTACTGTTGAAGCGTAGACCTTCCATCAAATCAGCACCAGCAGATCGGTCTGGTGCGATGGCAGGATATAGATTGGCGGCAGAAATTTTTTGCTTAGGTTGTCTCGTGCTTGACCAGGATAGCGAGATCCCACTATCTCGGTTTTTGTTCGTGTATTCCAGTTCTATAAAATAGTTCTTGCCAGCCTCAAGGGAGATTGCCTTGCTATACGTATTATTCTTGTTGTTGTTCCAATTATCTATCAGAAGCCCTCCATCAAGCCACAACCGTACTCCGTCGAAGGTATTTAAGAAAAACGTATAGTTTTCTGAAAAAGAGGGCTGAACATAACCCTTCCAGCGAACGGAGAAATTATCTGGATTAGACAGGGCTGTACCGGGCGGAATTTGAGCCTTCCAGTCAAAATCTACGATAGAGTCAACTCGTGTTGTTTTAATGTTGAAATTATTCAAATCAGACCCTTCGATGTAGTCGGCTGTGAGGCCATGTACGTTCGATGGGTTGTTGAGGTTAATCGGAATAATCTGTTCTTCTATACTATTCAGATTGCTGATTTTCCAGCGATGAATGCCCCCATGCTGGCCTTCGTCGGCATGGTATACATAGTACTCATTGCCAACTTTAGTAACGCCCCAAACAAGCGAATTGCCTGCATAACCCGGGTAGGACTTCTCAGTACGAATATCGGACCCTACTACCCCAAACTGACCAACATACAGGCCATTATCGTAAAAATGATTGTACTTATTCGTTTGTATACCTTTCCAGAACTCACCATTATACCCCCAGAATATGCTTCGTTCCAACGTTGTTACGATGTTTCCGGCATATTCCACGCTGTTGCCTATATCGTAGGCCCCGTCGGCCGGGAAGGCTCCCCCGTAGTTTTTGGTTGTGGATTTCGACGTTTTCCACAACCACTTGCCGTTTTTCAGCCCGCCGAGATGATAGCCCATGCCGCGTAAATAGCCACCTAATACGTCCCCGGTTTCGGGAGCAAAGGTCACCATCACATTATTCGACGTGTATTGATCAGCGTTCCAGCCGCCCGTTGCGTGACCTATTGGGTCGGTCGTAGTGACAGCAGGGGTTTTTTCTACTACCACTGCCGGGCCGAATATGGGGTTGTTGTTACTATCAAAAACAGTCACTGGCCTGCGTTTGAACTGCGCTACTTTTCCTACTTCGCCACTCGTGGTGCTCCAGAGGGACCCATCCGCGTATAAAGAAAATCCCTCTTCATTCGCTGGAAAAGTAACACCCGTGTACCGAATCCCCGTAGGCGCATACTCGATAAGTTCGTAAGTGCTGCCATAACGAATTATATTGTACGTTCTGCCATTGCTAAGAGTTGTTATATTACGGGTCCTTTGATACTGACTATCTTTCGTTCCGTTAACCTTCCAACTCCAGTTACGCTTTAATTTCCAGGAACCATTACCGGCTTGAAGCGGCTTGGTATAATCAACTTCAAACTCAAGGTAGTTGCAAAAAACACGCCCAGGACTGCTCCGATTTACAGCGGCCTGGTAGTGGTAGCCTGCATTTAGTATTTCTTCGACGACCGTTGTCCGGTTCGCCCCAAAATGAATCAGTCGTTGATTCCCCATATCACCCAGCCACATGGAACCATCTGCCAGGATGTTCCCGAAGGCAACATCAAAGTTGTCGCGCAGACCAGACCGCCACTCTTTGGCCGACCGAAACAGGAATTTATCATACGTTACATCCGGCGATGTGGAATAACTCCCTGGTTTTCCAACCGTCCAGAGAAGTTGCCCGGTCAGGGTAGAATAGCCTTTATAGACGTGGTTAGTACCCCCGTCGCCAACCAGCACCGTGCTGTTACTGGGTGATACCTGAACGGACAGTGGTTCAGACAGGCCTGAAAGGGTCATGTTAGGTCCAGACAAGGTTCCATCCGCATTGATAGTGTGTCTGGTAACCTTATTATTCTGTACCATCCATAATTTATCGTTTTTATCTACGTATAACGAGCGTGGGGCACTGTATTTCAACGCTCTCACCAGCGCGCCCGTCGTCTTGTTCAGAACGTGAATACTGTTGTTTTGGAGCCTTGCTACGAAAATGTATTTGCTTGATGCGGCAATACCCAGAATAAAAGCGTTGGCATCTCCCGTTGCTTCATCGACCACACTGGCATAGCGCCTTCCATAAGTGGAACTATACGGCCTGCCGGCTGAAAAATTTACCTCGGCGCCGGTCGTGATCGAAGTAGCCCAGATGCAGCTAACCCCCTTTCCGGTATCGTAACCACTCCAGTAGATGGTATTTGCATCGTTGCACAGCGCGTTCGACATCAATCCTGATCCTCTAATGTCGTTCGGATTGGTCCAGATTTCTTCCATAATATTGGGCGTCGTAAGCTTAAATTTACGCTGCGACGGGTGGCCCTCGGCATATCCTGTTACGAAGTACCCATAATTGCCAATAATTCGGAGGTCGAATATTCGGTCAGTCCAATTGTGGACTGTCTCACCAGACATATTTGTTGACGTATTTCCAACTACACCCTCCCACTTATAAGATACATTGTTGGACAGTAATCGTATGTCATAATTATCATTCTGAACGAGCCTGCCGTCATCATCGGTTTGATCCCAGGTCTGCGTGTATGTGCCCGCCGGATATGTTTTACCACCCCAGAGAGTTCTTAGTAAGGTTCCATCTTTTGCAAATACGCCCGCACTCGTCGTGGCGCCTGCACTTAACGAAAAAGTAAAGGAAACGTCCTTAGGCGTAGTGCCTTGAGCCAGGCTCTGTGTCTTCCCGAAAAGACATACTATTAAAAACAGTACTGCCCAGCAGGTTTTACTACTAAAAATACTACTTACGATCAGCTTTCTTTCATAAAAATTTTTCATAGCGTTATTAAAAAGTTAAGATGCTGCAAGGCTATTTGTTTATAACCAATGCAGACCATCACAACGGCGGACCGTTTAGTGAGTACGTGTGAAAAAGTATCATTTTTATTATGGGTTAAATAATTTGTTTACATGGTCATCCATGGCTTTAATCTTTATCATTACGTTATCTTCTTCAGGAGAAGTAGCAACGGGCAGTTCGTAAGCAAATGCATCGATATGGCCATCGGGTTGAAGTTTAACCAGTGAAAAAAGGAGATCGGACTTAAGTTTCTCTGCCAAACGAAATATGTTTGCCGAATATCCACCATTTTCCATATCATCGATCAACACAATTATAATTCCACCTTGTCGTAAAACACTCCTTGTTTTCAGCAACACCGCCGGATCGGCAAATAGAGCGGGAATTTTTGTTGTTGTCCCTAATATGGGTATTAAGCCATCTTTAGGTAAGTTTTTAACAATAATTGCATCAGGTATTAACCCTCGTTCAATCATACAACGCACGGTAAGCAGAACCAATGGATGGTGGATAGAACACAACAGCAGCCCATTTGGGTAACTCTCTTTGAATAAGTTAGCCCCATTCGGCCGTATATTTATTGGGAAGACAGGTGTAGATTTAGCCCTGTCAGCTATAGCCATCAATAAGGTATCAAGCTTCGCAGACTGTACATTACGGAAACTGATATTTGGCATTTTTTTTGGCGGCTTCAGAGCTAAGGAATAATATTTTGTAATCAGAAACGCAGCCCTGTACCATTTGTCAGCGGGAAGGGTACTTGTAATAAATTTAGCGATAATGTTGGATAGCATGATGGAAATTAGAAAAGTTGAAAAATCGCTATAATCAGGTCGGATTATAGCATTAAGAGTTGGTAAAGCAAATTAGTAAAAAAAGGAAATTTTGACATGGCACCTTAAACCATGCTTTTTAATGAATAGGGTGAGTATTGGCGTTGAAACGTGGGTGTAGTCAGTACTCATGACCTTAATTGATTACCTTCCGTTTATGGCCAATTAAGCTTTTAAAACTCCATTTTGCCGGATTAATATTTTTTAACATGATCAGTGCATTGCTGGGTATTAAGCTTTTAATAACGGAAAACAGAAGGCTGTGAACAGCTTTAGGAAAAATACTTTTTTGCAGCAGCCACAGGTCGTGAGGTAGCATACTACTCACGGAAGTCTGAGGAAATGTCGGATAATTCGATTCTAACCCAAACCCTAAATAACTTAATACACCTGGGCTGGTATCGTCTACGAATGATGGATTGATTAATAGTTTTTCGCCATGCTCAGGATGGGCTTCTGACAAGGCATCTACCTGAAAAAGATAGGTGAGTCGTTTAAAACCCGGACGATTAAATGGCTCGGCCCGATGGATTAAATGAGTGTTGCAAATAACGAAGGTACCCTTTGGCGCTCTTACCGTTACAATATGATCGGCATAATCCTGTTCAATATACTCGTCGGCGAAAAAACGTTCATTATGCTTTGCCGACCATTTGTGCGAGTCAGGAATGAGCTGAAACGGATTTGTGTCAGAAACGTCAGATAAATATAGTAAAAACAAGAGACCCGGTAACGTATGCTTTCCGGTAAACGTATTCCCTGACTGAAGGTTATTGTCTGTATGCCAGGGCATATGGGCTTTTGTGTGGGTTTCAAAAATACGCTGATTACTCAGCTTGTGAGGTGCCTTAAAGAAGTGATTGCAAATAGTTCTTACTTTTTCATTCGTGACAATATCATAACAGTCCTTCGAGACAGCCAGTGTATGGGAATGGAAATTCATTCGTTGTGCATGAACAACACCAACGAAATTATTATTGACCAAATACTCGTTTAGGTTGATCGTGGCCCGTATTCTGGATAAGGTAGTCTCGCTAAGAGCATTCTCAAATATGATAAAGCCTCTACCATCCTTAAGTTCATCCGCTGCTTCTGCTGGAACACATTGGTTAAAAGTAAATTCAAATGTTCCCATATTGTTAATATGATAACTAATAAGTATGAATATAAAGATAAAGTAAAATAATAGTTATCCACCTTAGTTTGCAAATATATATATTAAACGCGTTACGATTCATCTGTAAGTCATATGTATAAGCCGAATAGTACAATTTAAGTCAAAAAATAGCAACTATAAGCTCCTACTTATGCGCTATTAGTTATTAATAAATAATAATATATGGTAACTTATTGGTGCTTTATGTGTAAGTGAGTGACTATACTATATACGTATTGAATCCTTTGTGATAATTGTATTTTATTTCAGTAACACGACCGCGCCACGTTTGATAAACCATTGATTCTCGTTATTCCTTCGGGAGCGATAATCAATCCGCCAGGCATAGACGCCGGGCGGACAGGGTTGCCCTTTCCAGGCACCATTCCAGAATTCACCTGGATTTGCCGAGGAAAAGATTATCTCGCCCCAGGGACTGTATATATTTATTCGCGTGTCAACTTCTGCACTACTTTTCCATTCAAACACGTCGTTTTTTCCATCTCCATTGGGTGTGAAAGCGTCAGGAACATAAATTGATGCCGGAGGTGGGCAATCATCCAGAATCGTAAACCGCTGCTCTACTGAACACCCAAACGCCGTACTGATTTTCGTCGTGTAACGTCCGGGTATACTGGTCACTAAAGTAGGCGCAGTTGTGCCACCGGGAGTCCAGGCGAATTGTAGATCGGTACCTGTAGCCTGAGGATCAAGCAAAACAGGCGATTCGCGTGGGCAATTGTAAGTAGGTTCGTTCGGAAGGCCAAGCTTAGGCAGGGGCTGAAAAGTTACGTCTGTTGTATCACTGACCGAACAGGTCCCCACAGTAACTTGCAGGATGTAGGTACCCGAACGGGTGGGTTTCAATTGGCGGGTCGTATCGTTGGTCGACCACCGAAATTTGGCTGCTGTATTAGCTGGTGTTAGGGTGGGGGTGAGGACAACTACGCCGTTTTCACACACTGTTCGATTTTCTCCCAAACTAAGTCTGGGGGCGTTTACGTTGACAAACACACTGTCGATTTTGGGGACTGAGCAGCGATCTAAATAGCTTACTGTATAGAGTTGAGTTGTGGTAGCCGTGAGTAGCGGATTTCGAATACGGGCATTACTAAGCCCTATACTGGGTTTCCATTCGTACTTACTATCAATCGCCAAGCCTGCCTTAAGCGTAGCCGTGTCCTTCGGGCACATCTGGAGAGTGTCGCGACTAAGTACGTCGTTAGGTAGCTTTACCTGATGGGCATTGCCGGCTGAGCCTGTAGAAGAAGTTATGCCCCAGTAAACCTCCTGCGTTCCGCCAAAGATATCGTTCACCAAATCAACGGATTGCGACACTCTCGAAACGCAATCGACATATACCTGTAGTACGTGAGTCGTTGTATTCCAAACCAGCTTAATAAGATGCTCCTGCCCATCTTTAATGCTCTTTGAAGTCGTCGAAATGGGTACGGGCGCTGCCGATAAGGGATTAAGCCGGTGATCATTTATACCATTGCGCACTACGGCTATATGGTCAAAAAACGGAGTGGCCGGATCACCTGTCTCACTGTTATAATGTGTATCGAATTCTATACCGAATGATGGCTTCATACCTCGGAAGCCAATACCCGCGCCAGGCCCTGCCAAAGCATTAGTACCTATCGTTTGCATAACCACAACCACCCCGTCGGCTCCGTTAGGATTGGCACTAAAGTTTACTGTAAATTCTAACTCAAACGACTCATTTAATTTGAGCTGCTTATTGGCCCACACAGCACCCGTTTGTGACTTCCCCGGAATTTCTTCTGTGACATAATAAACGTTAGGGGCGGGGCCTGAGCGGGCAGATCCTACAATCTTATAGCTTTGGGCTTTAACCATAAGACTACTGAATAACACCCATCCAAGTAGTGATAATATACGTGTGAGAGATAGCGGAACGTATAGCTTCATCAGATCATAGTAGCTTATAAATTAGCTAAACTGTTTTATGAGACTACTAATTTAGCACAATTTGCCGTACACATTCAGGATCAAACAATTCTTTTATTATAAGTAGCCCATAAGTAGTAACTTAAAATAGCAAGACTAAAACAAATGATGCATAATCCTGGAATAATTGAATCGCCTGCGCGGAACTTCCAATTAGGTCACTCTTCACGTTATTTACCTTACAATTGTAATAAGTAGATAATCTAAGACGATATGGTTATTACTTGAACCTTTTAAGAGGAAATCCAGTGTAGTTTTAGTATACTGGCGACTCAGGCGGCCTTAGAACACTACCTATAGCGGTAGGTCTCAATCCACAAAAAACTTACTAATTAGGCATAACAACTCCTTTTGCAACTTAAACGATGCTGCCCCGACGCCAACTTATTGCCCGTGAAGCAGTTAGTGTATTTAGGCTCTCATTCCATTTTAAAGAGGCTTTTCATAGTTTTTTTCTATTTTCAACGCCTGTGGCCATATACGATTAATAGTCCATCGAAAGAAGCGCGCCCAGTTATTTCGTTGGCTTTCCAAAAAAAGACCAATTAATGTAGCTAACAAAATTACAGATACAATAGCCTGACACATCTGTACCACATCATTAGGACGCCAGCCAAAAACAGCTCGCCACAACACCAATAATGGGTAATGTAAAACATAAAGAGGAAATGATAAATCAGCAACAGTACGTAATAATTTTATCCCTTTTGATTTTGAGGAGCGTTCTTGATAGGGCAGATACCATAAAGCTAATGCAACGAAGATTCCTATGGCCCAATCAGTAATAAATCGATTAGCCAGGTAGAACGGCCTCTGACCTAATGGGAAGGGAAATGCTGGCAAATAGGTTGTGCCAATAGCAGCAATGAAAAGGAATAAAAAAACAAAGAGCCAGGATATTTTTGTTGTAATTTTTGGTCTTGGCAATTGATATGCCATAAAACCACATAACCAGATAGGCATTAACAAAAGAATTTTAGGACCCGCAATCAAACAGGCACCTATTGGTAATAATAGTGATTTCCAGTTAGAACTTCGGTAAAACCAAAGTCCAAAAATAGTGTAATACCAAAATTCAAAGCTTAAAGACCATAAGGGGCCATTTATAGGAGGGGCTGCTGAAAACAAGGCAATTTCGTTACAGAAAACTATACTTAAAGCATAGCGAGGCCATGAAGAGCCTCTGGTGTAATCCATAGCCAAAGCGGGGTCAATAATATTTACTACAATTTCGATAATAGCTGTTAGCAAAAGAGCAGGCGCTACTGTCGAATAAAGCCGGCTCAAGCGCGCAACTGTATATTGAATAAAGCCACGGTTATTGCTGGTGGTTGTATAAGCAATGAGATAACCAGAAAGCACAAAAAAGACTACGACTGCCGCATGCGATAGATTATTTGATAGTTCAGCTATATCATAATAATTTGTTAACCACTGCATGTTCGCGTGGTGGACCACTACAATAAGGGCGGATAAGATACGAAGGCTGTCAAGAATTATACTTGAACCTCCATCAATGGTGCGTCTTTTTAAATTATCCATAATTTCAAATTGCAACCCCTAAAAATTAATCTCAAAATAATTTTGACTAAATTAAGGTTTTTTTATTGATTTTATTTCCCTTACTTAGTATTACTGACTTATTTGTTAAAAAGAATTAATTTACTTAGTCCATGAACTAACCGACGCTTCATCTCTCCAATCTTGTCGAATCTGTACATATAGCTATAGTTGAGCCACTCACTTCATTTTTTCAAGAGGTTCTAAATGCGTGAATTTATCCTTAAACCTTAAAAAAGATTTTTCAATAAAATAATAAGAAAAACAAGCAGCCAAATAAATTAAGGCTACTGTCACTATTAAGTTTATTTTGTAAGTGTCTTGTATATAAACTATAAAAAATGTTTGCCATAAATAGATGCTATAGGATAGTTTTCCTATATGATTCATAATAGCTGAATTTATTAGTTTAAACCAGGCGTTTTTTACGTTGATAGAATATACAATAATTAACCCAAGAAGCAAATTAGTTAGTAAGCCAACACTTCCTATTAAACCATATGAAATTGATGCAATAAATAAAATTATCTGACTATGTAACTTTCTCGCTACAGCCGAAAATAAATAATTTAATAAAATTAGTAAAAGCAAGGCTGGCAAAGCATAAACAAAATATTTTTTTTTTGCCTCAACCCAACCAGTAATTCGTTCATACTCAATTGCAAACAAACAGCCAATTAATAAAGCATCTCCTCTGGCAAAGATTGTGTTTTCTATGGAAAAATCTGGCACTATAAATCGTACTATAATGCGAACACTACAGACCACCAATATCAAGCGACTAATGATCAGTACATTAAATTTATTACGTTTTATGAAAAATAAGGGCCAGAGTAAATAAAAGAACTCTTCAACCGATAATGACCATAAATGCCCTACAAGAATGTTTTTTTCATGAAAAAACTGCTTTGTGAATGTAAGGCTACTTATCCAGTCAACAGCATTTATGGCTATGTTGCCGGATCGTTGTAATAAAAAATAAATAAACAACAGTAAATAGTAAGCTGGAAAAATTCGGATAATTCTTCTTATATAGAAATTTTTAAGAGAAACCACTCCAAATTTTATTTCTTCATCCAGTAGTAATTTTGTAATTAGAAAACCGCTAATTATGAAAAACATATTAACCCCTAAAGGCCCATTGAATATTGATAAGGCTATATATATTAGTACATTGTTGCTGTAGAAGCTCTCGGGAAAATAGTGCTGCTGATAAATATGGTAAGCCACTACTATTAGAACGCTTATCGCTCGTAAGCCATTTAGGCTTGGTATGGTTTTCAGCATATTGATGATGACTTAACCGGGTTGCAGGCAGAAAAACTGGTTTGTAAACAAGCCGTCTGAAACGTGGACAGTATCGCTTATATCAACTCTTGTTAAACGGACCTCTTTTTACTATAAAAATCAAATATCCAGTATACTGCAGTAGCAACAGCTAAACAACATATTACCAATAAAAACCAATTGCCAATTTGCAATTTTTTACATAAAATTAAAACAGAGAAATGGGTGAGATAAAGTGGATAAGATATATTGCCCAGAAAATTAAAAAATCTTTTATAAAGTAACGATAACTGCGGTAAACTTCTAGTCCCTACCACAATAAAATATATAAATATCAGACATATTAACTCAAAAATATATTTACTGATATCCGTAGTAAAAAAAAGATTTATTTCCTGGTGTTTTACTCTCGAGCCAAACGCTATTAAAACAGTAAGTACGAAATGAATGATGAATAGTAAACTAATGATTATGGAAATTTCTTTTCGTTTATCGCTAAATATAGCCAGCATGAAGCCTATTAACCATATGAATGATAATAGTAAAAGGTTAATGCCAAAATTTGTGCCTGAATAATAAGGCCAGTGGAATAATGATCGGCCAGCTGTATAAAAGCAATAACAAACAAAAGATATTGTAACAAGTGTAAGGAGTGTCTTGTAAGATTGTTTCAAAAACACCGGAGCCAGACCATACAACCAAACTTCGAGCGATAAAGTCCAGGCTGGCCCTACATAGGATGCAGGAATAATGACCTGATTAGCAAAGAATAAATTTACAATGATAAACAGTATAAAAATAAGAGTTAATTCTTGAGGGACTATCAAATACTGAAGGACTATACTCGCAAGATAAACCGGATAAATTCGTTGAATTCGCCTTGAGAAATAACCCTCTTTGTTTTTAGCTATTGAACTGCCGATTGACAATCCACTAATTAATAAAAAGCCCATTATTGCATTAAATGCATTAAAATTATTGATCCACTTCAGCGGACCAGAGTTAGGTACGTGGGGTACTATGTGTGCTGACACAACAACGAAGGACAACAGAAATCTTGTAAGCGCCAACATGGGCCAATTAATAGACCCTACGCCAATCAGCTTATCAAGAAAAGTAGACGTAAAGGAATACATTCTGGTATCTTGAATAATAGATTTTGATAACATACTACAAGACTTTTAAAGTATTTTTTGATTTATTGATATGAATAGTAAACTGATTGGTTTACCGCAAAATGATTTCAAGAAGTGGCGCGTCATACCTAAGCGACAGGCAACCCTGTTGTTTAGGCATGACGCGCCAGAGATACGTTTGATATGTTTAAACGACTTCCGAGTCAGGTACTACTAATTCGTATGTTACTTGTTATGTGTTGATCATCAGAATTATTCCAAACTCAGTCAATTAACAGGCCGGAACTTTTTCCTATTTACCGATGAATCAAAAGGCCTGACTCGGTAAAAATTAAATTTAGGGTTGTCGCCAATAGGGCATTTCTGCTGGTGTAAATAATAGTTTGCGGTTGCGGCTGCTTTGACTTGTTCCGGATCCAGCTAAGTCAATTGTATAGACCGAGCGGGTTCCGATGCCTGTGTTATCGGTATTAGTAAAGATCACCTGCAATCCATTCGGAGAAAACCGAGGATCCAGATCGTTGGTGCCAGCCGGCTTGTCGATCTGTGTCTGCGAGCCATTTTGCACTGAAGATAAGTCGAAGAAGGCATTTGTTACCAGATCGAGCATAAGAATACGTGCATCCAATTGGCGGCCCTGCTCATTCATAAATGAACTGGAATCAGCCGAGAATACTAATAGATTACCTGTTATCGAGAAGACAGGGTTCCCCACTCGCTTTGTTTTTCTGACAAAAACCGACTTTGCCCCGGAACCATCGGTGTTGTAGGTGCTGATTTCGTTATCATATACGCTCGTGCCCGTTGTCCGGGCCGCAATACGATTGCCTTGTTGAGACCAGTCACAACCTGCAAAAATGCGCCCGGGAGTGGCCTGAATTAGTGTCCGTAAGGCGTTGCCATCAGTCTGAACGGCAAAGAGCTTATCATAGCTTGGAAATAGCAGTTGTGTACCGTCGGGCGACCAGCAAAAGGAAAGATCGGTTGGATACAGACCGGCAATAGGAACGCTTGTGACTTGACGTATGTTGCTGCCATCCGCATTCATGACGTGTAAGTAGAGACCGTCATTTATACTGGAAATAAACGCAATCTGCTGACGGTTAGGACTAACAATGGGACGCCAGTTGCTACCAGTCCGGGTAAGCTGTAAAACAGCTCCGGTTGCGTTTGACGCAAAAATCTGGTATTGGCCGTTCAGGAGCCGGGCAAACACATAACTATAGTTGGGAAAGGGAATAGTTGAAAAGGGCCATACCGGTCCGTTTGTGGTATGCGTCGCATCTTTGACCGTTACCTGCCAGAAGTAACTTGTATTGTAGTCTAAATTTGTGACAACTAAGCTATCAACCTTAAGCCCTGTGTACGAGGATACAGCCGTCATAACGCCCGACTTGAAAAGCTGTACATCATACGTCAGAATATCCTTATCTGGGTCAGTAGACTTCCATTTTAACGTTACGCTGGCCGGTTGAACAATGCTGTTAAGGGCTGGCGCAACTAAGGTAGCCGCTAACGGGGGGCTGTTTGTTGTTGGGGTTACTACGACCGTATCCTTTACTTCAGTAAGCAAAAGCGTTATGGCTGGTAATGCACCCGACGTTGCTGTAACCGTAGCCATTTGCGTTACGTACCCTGCTTTTGCTGCCTGAATTGTGTAGCTGCCCACTAAAACACTATCATAGTGAAATCTGCCCGATGAATCAGTAGCGACAACACGACTGTTAGGATTCAGTGTCACGAGTGCATTTCGGGCGGGTTGCTGGTTGGCGCTATAGAGAACCCGGCCCCGCAGGATTGCATATGGGTCCGAAGACGCTGTCGGAGCGATGGTGAAACTTTCTTTACAACTTAACAGGATTACTATCCCGGCAAATAATAGAGTCAGATAAAGGAGATATTTCATTAGGATTGAGTGCTTGTTTGGTCTAATCAGAAAATGTTATCTTGTTTGCGGAGTTACCTGCGTGAACGTTATTGGGGTGGATTTACGCAGAAAACGTCCAAAATGAACAACTAAGCCGAGCGTAATGCGCGTATAAAAATCATTGCGACTGCCCATTACTTTCCCATCCAACGCATCGGTAAACGGTAAGTTATAGGATAAGGTGGAACGGAGTCCAATGATCCTGTTTGGCGAAAACTGCAACCCGGCTCCAAACTGAGCTTGTGCGTACTTATCCCCGAATAACTCAAAGGGCGTTGACCTGCTTCGGCTTACTACCCCCGCTCCCCCATACACGATAGGCGTCCACCGCTGAAACGGAAATGGTCGAAACATAACATTAGCCTCTAAAGAAGTTAAATGGACAGAAAACGCATCCTGACTGGACAATGTACCGGTGGCGGCATTGATCTGAACGCCTACAATGGGGGTTATATACATTTCTGCCGATACGCCGTAGGTATTTCTGGTATCCCGAATGGTGTAATCGCCGGTGTAACGCATGATGCCTATATACGGATGCAGAGTAATAAAGGGCGCATCCATGCGGGGACGAACCCCAAACAGGTACGTATCCGGTTGAGGATTGATCAGGTCCAGTTCATTCATAGCCACTTTCCCCTGTTCGTAGGTATTAATTATAGCGGCCATCGCAGTTGCCGCCTTGTCGATGGGCAGCCACACGCCATCGCGGACTCCTTCAATTATTAATCCCTGAACGGCCTGCTTGATGGCTTCCATTACGCTTAGTTCACCCGGTATAACAGACGTTAGACCGGTTTCTGCTTTATAAGGTTCTTTAAACCAGACAAAGCGGAATAAAGCAGGATTAACTTGCTGCGAGTAGATGGTTCTGGTCGTATACAGTGTTTTTAGAATTTTCCCCGATTGAGTAGATACGGCCCGCAGATACACCGTGACCCGGTCTTGCTGGTACTGTTTGGGACTATTCCCGCCGAAGTACTCGATGGCGTGCTCATCCGAGAGTGTCGTTGTCTCGTAAGCCAGGATGCCCCCTTCCAGAAAAACAGTAGCTGGCGGTGCTGGTTTTTCATCGACTTTTGAGGGCGCTCCATTTGACTGCGTATCTCTGCGTTCGCTCAGTAAACTAATGACATTGTCGTACTCGACGGGTGTAAACCAGCCGCTTTCTTCGAGCGTCTTAATCAGCAAACTTGTATAGTCCTGTGCAATAGCCGCCTGGGGCATCGTTTTAGACGGTTTGGTCCTAATCTGTTTGTGCTCATCCGTCAGGTATCGGAACTTACGAACGGCGGCTGCAATTTTCTCCTTAGGCGGGGGTAATGGGAGAGATGAAGCCAACTTTGCTTCGCTTAAAGAAACCTGTTGGGCGCGAAGCGGACCAGGAAAAAACATGACAATGCCGACTATAGCACCAGTTATTCCGGTGGTTAGAAGCAATCGCAAGGTATTAATCAGACTAAATTTCATGTAAGTAAACGTATAATAGTGCATTTCGTGAAGGTAACTGGTGGGAAATCAATGTTATAGATTGCTAATATAGGGTCAATCTTTTAAGGCTTTAATAGTCAGCCACTTGACAGGCAACAGTTGCCATCAATAGACTCAGGCTATGTATTTCCAGATGAAGACTGTGGTTGTTCTCTGGTCTGTTTTAAGGCAACCTGTATAACTTGAAAGCTTACGGCGGCTACTCCTAAACCACTTAGCGAACCTATTGATCCCCAGACTACATCACCCCAGTCAAAACTTCGGTGTGGCAACAGGAGCTGGCCAAGTTCAGCAATGAGAACGATACTTACCAGCCCTACTAAAGCAGCTACCCACCACTTCCACCCTTTTTTTGTTAATGACAGCAGGAAGCCAGTAAAGAAGCCCAGGAATAGCAGAGGAACGCCAGTACGAAGTTTGTCGTTTACTTCGGCATCGGTCCACCGGGCCAGCCAGTCCGGCAGAAATCCATACTTACTTAGCGCAGGATCGGGTAGCCAACTCAGATAAAAAACAATGCCTGTTCCGATAAGTAAAAAAAGTGTAACCAGGCCAAGGCTAAAGCGCACAAAAATAGGTTTTTTTATCACCACAACACATCTGCTATTACTTAAATATAAGATATATCAGGCAATTGGCTCTACATGTTTATTTTTTCCGGCTGCAACGACCGTTTTTTCCGCGTCCTGCATCTCACGAATTTTGAGATATATCTGAGTAAAATAAGCCATTTTAAGAATAGCAAACGCGAATCCACGACTGCCATCCCGGAAGCCGCCCATCAAAAAGAAACTCCCCAAAAAATAAATTGGCCCTAACAGCGGAGTTCGCATCAACCCATATTTAATGCGTTGCATCCACGACCAACGCTGAGTGACCCGTGCATCCGTTGTTAGTTTTAAAAACCGCGCTGCTTCCCAACTCGAATACTCGTTATGTTTTATTACATAATAGGAAACCCCACGTAAATCTTTGTGATCGATTTTAGTACGTATGCTGCCAATTTCTCCATTCAATACCGGATGCTCGTGAATTTCCATATCGAGATGGCTCCACTGATCCTCGTCGATTCGTTCATATTCGCCCGCTCCAACCTGAAACAAGGCTAATTTGTGTAGAAAATACCCGCCTTTATTTTGTTTGCCAAGAAAGTATATGGTGTAGCGAAGCCAGTACCCTACTTTGTTCTCGTTCCGTTGTAACGTTTCCCTTAACTCTGCTTTGAACTCATCTGTTAGCAATTCATCCGCGTCTAAAAACATAACCCATTTGGTACTGGGTGTATGATTACGTAAAAACCAGTTTCGTTTTTTAGGGAATTTTCCATTCCACGCAAACTCGACTACTTCGGCTCCGGAGATTTTTGCAATCTCAATCGTTCTATCCGTACTCCCCGAGTCTATAACAACAACTTTACGCGCTAAATCAGTACCAATAGCTGCCAGACACTTCGGTAAATTTTGCTCCTCATTTCGGACAGGAATGGCAATGGTCAAATCGAGGGTAGAATCCACCATAGTCGTTCTAAAAATCTGTTTATTGGAAACTGTGTATGTCAGCACTCCTTACTGGACTACTTTTGATTGCAGGGAGGCAACATAAATGACGTTAACTAACCACTAACATGCCCAGCTTTACTCGTTTCAATAGAAATATTATTCCCAGACAGATAGTGATTATCAGCGCTGTGGAAAACAGTGGCATGAAAACAGAACAGCCCCAAAATTGCAGGTAGGAATTTGAATAATTCGTAATAGGAGATAGCGCTATAATCACTAATGGATTTAAACAAAAAATGCCCAGTGTATTGCGCCCTAAAATTGTAACAAGATTACTCAACCATAATTTGCTAAGGATCGAATTCCCAGTTTGGCTCATCACCGCTGCCCACAGTAATGATGCGGCAATAAAAACACCGGGCGAAAGATATGGACTCGATGTTCTAACGTGGGGGTAAAATACGAAAAATTCCAAAGGGATGAGAATGGGGGCTAACGTACCGACAAGTAATGGGACCGACACTTGCTTTATAGTACTTCGATTGGCATATAAAATGCCAATGAAAACATACGGTAACCAATATATAAAAGGTCGATGCCCTAATTTATTTACAATATTAATAGTAAATAAAGGCGAGTAGGAAACAATACCATAGAATAGTATCGAAAGTATAATGACAGTCCCGGGAATGTTTATAAAACGATGACTAATACGACGTATTAGTACGAATAATGGAATCAGTTGAAAAAGAATAATAAAATAGTACTGACCACTCCAGCCATACCCAGACCAATGCTTGGTTATGATCTTGGCGAATGATAAACTAAATACATTGGCAGTGATAACCAGATAAACGGTAGACCAGAAGGCAAAGGGAATTAATAATCGGTAAAACCGTGTGAAAAGATAAGGATATGGATTATTGTGCTTTAAGATAGACTTTTCAGCAAAATAGGCCCATAAAATAATGAAAACAGGTACGCAGAAACGAAATAATGCTGAAACCCCGTCAAGGTATGATGGCGAAAATGGGATTAAGAAGGCACCATGAATAAAAACTACGCCAACTATTGAAATTGCTTTTAATATGTCAGCTGACATTGACCTTTGGCCAATGGTAGTCTCTTCTTGTGCCGCGTTTATGTTAGTCTCCTTCTGTGTAGTTTTTAGAGGTTCCATAACTCATTCATTAACGAGATTATATGTCGTAAGAGTGTTATTTATCAACGATAGATAATTTCCTCACCTGCCGCATTATAAATTGCCTAATCTGCTCCTATTTAATGAGTGAATTGGTTACGGACGGGCGAATGCCAATTTCTCGACTGGGATTTCCCGCTACAACTTTCCGGGGAGCCACATTCCTGGTAACTATGCTACAGGACCCCACAATGGCCTGTTCACCAACGGTTACGCCAGGCATAATGAATGCCCTGGCCCCAATAAAAGCATAGGGACCAATCACGATTGGCGCCGTAACTAAGTTCATGGCTGGCTGATCAAAAGCATGTGTACCCGTACACAAATAAACCTCCTGAGCAACCGTGGCGTGTTCATGAATTTCGATCATCGCTAATGAGTAAACGTTAGCTCGATCACCGAGGCAGGCATGATCATGGAGAATGAGATGCCAGGGTATCTGAATGCGTGCCCGTTGATGAACGAAGGGTGAACCGTAGATTTTGGCCCCAAAAAGTTTAAGCCAAAACAATCGCCACCGATTAGCTGGTTTAGGTGTCCATGAGCAGAACAGAGCCCAGACATATTCCCACATCAACGCCTTAATCCGGTGTTTTACACTCCATGGACTGTCGTAAGGAGTAAGCTGATTATGAACCTGCACTGTTGCTGGCATTAGCTGGAACTGACTGTTTTACGATTTGCTCGAATTCGTCTAAAAAAAGAGCAGCGATATGCTGAATAGAATGCGTTTGTCGGACGTTCAGTGCATTCTTTCCTAACTTGATCCGGTGCTCTTCGTCGTTCTGGACGTGTGTTATATGCTCCGTAAGCTGCTCTATGGCATTTTGAGCGCGGTGGTCAAAGATTAATCCATTTTCATTGTGAACAATGAAATCCTGAAAACAGGACAGATTGGAGACAACAGGTACGCACCCCCAAGCCATAGCTTCCAAAGGAGCCAGGCCAAATGTCTCTCCTTTTTCTGCTACTGATGGATAAACAAAAATAGACGCATCACTGTAAAATTTGTTTAGCGCTTCAATATCAAATACCGGCCCAATAAAGTCAATGTGAGCATCCCCTGCTAGTTGTTTTAAGAAAGTAAGGTAACCCGTGCCCCCTCCTCCTGAGGCTGTTTCCCAGGGACCAACAATTTGCAGCAGATACTCCTGGGACGTTTGTTTGTAAGCTTTTATTAATAGCTCCAGCCCTTTTTCCGGATGAACACGACCAACATACAGTATAACAGGTTTTTTATGTCTGTAATCCACCTCCTGCAAGGCAACAAATGGTAGTGGATTCGGAATCATTACTATCTTATTATACCGATGCTCAGGGAGCTCATCTTGAATTGCCTTAACGACGGCCGAGGAATTTGCCCGCAAACGAGCTACCTGCGTGTAGAGTTGCATCTGCCGTTTAGGCATACGTTGAACGTCTACCATACACACCCGCCGAGCTTTTTTAGGTAAGAGGACAGGTGCCCAGAATGTGTTACTAATGATTATGTCGAAATCTGCAGAAAAAATTCGACGGGCATTTCGTGTATAGAGTAAATCGAAAAATTTGAGAACAATACCAGATTTAGGTGTGTCGTAGCCACTTATCCTAATATGATTCACGCCATCTACTACTTCTGATGTTGACAAGCCTTCAATATGGCGCGAAATCTGGGTTACATCATGTCCCTTTTTTACAAATTCTTTCCCTAAAGAAAACCACATCTTTTCTATTGCCCCACCCAATATAGGAGGTACTGGAAAAAAAGCCCCCTGTAGAATTGCAATTCGCACAATGATAACTACAATTAAGATGAAATAGACTAATTAAGTATCTTACTCATTCGGATTGATACCTGGGTTATGTTAAAATATTTTTCAAAAGTAGCTTTCGCTTTTTGGCCCATTAATCGCTGTTGGCTAACCGATAAATTCAGCCAACTTTTCAATAACTGTGTAATTCCCTCCAATGAATTCCCGGCAATGAGACCACCACCACCCGCTTCAATTTCAGACCAGATATTTACCTGATTAGAAATTAATACGGGCTTTCCGCAACTCATTGCCTCAACCACAGCGATACCAAAATTTTCCTGATGGCTCGGCAGTATAAAGGCTTCACATCCATTGATGGCTCCCCATTTTGCATCACCTGTGAGCATGCCCGTAAAGAATACGCTGTCTTTTAGCTGAGAATTAGTTGCTATCTGCTGCAAAAGAGTTTGTCCGTAGGGTGTATCAAGGCCAGGACCAGCGATTACGAGTTTAGGTATGCCTGATGTTGACTGTAATAATAACTCATAAGCTTTTATAAGTAGGTCAACCCCTTTTTTGTAATGAATTCTGCTTAGAAAAAGCATATACGGCTGGTCACCTATTTCCGGGCATTTGTTTTCAAATGCCTCACGCATGGAATCAGAGAAGGGGGGCGGTTCATTTACCCCGTAGCCAACATTAATTTCTTTTTTTGGATGGTAGGGTTTAAAGGGTTTTCTGGCCAATAGCAATTCTGTCTGACAAGTAAAAAGTAATCCATCTGCATCATTGATTACTTTATTTTCAATCAGCTTCCAGTAAATCCAGTTTCGCCATGCTTTCCATTCGCGCCCTTTCACATCCTGAAACCAGGGATCCAGCATCCCATGCGGCATAATGAAAATTTTGGGTAGTTTGGCTTGCCCCTGTCCACTCTTCTTAATTTGGTGAATTGCTTTCCACACGGCATAACTGTGATACAGCCAAATTCCATTGACAATAATCACATCAAAACGGTCCATGTTGCCAATAAGCCAGGGAACGAGTTTTGAACTATATTGCCAGGGCCCTTTACCGGACCCGAGTGCATGAATTGGAAACGGATCCTGACCAAGGAATGAATCTGCTGAGTTGTCAAGACTGACAATTTCTCTGGTTACGCCCAATATTTGCGAAGCTTTATCCACGTTCCGTATTCCCTGACAGGGGCCTCCGGTCAACGGATTCATACTATTAATTACATGGAGAAATTTCACGACCGTTGATTAGTTGTTAATATACGCCTATAAATCGTTTCAACTTTATTTAAATATACAGTTGTGTCAAATCGTTGCGCGTTAATAAATCCTGCTTCGATTACTTCCTGACGCTTCTTTCGTGAGAAGCCAAGTATAGTGCCAACAACATGGGCCGCCTTTTGAGCCCATTGTTCAATTTCTTCCGCTTTATTTGGCCGACGGGGTATAAAAAAACCAGCCTTCCCAGCTACTTCTGTCATAGGAGCCTCGCCGGTTGTCACAACCGGACACCCCGCAGTCATTGCCTCAGCAATGGGCCAGCCAAAACCCTCTGCCAGCGAAGGAAAGAGAAATAAAGAAGCGCCAGCGTAGGCCAACTGAACAGCGGCATCGGGAATACCGGTAAAAAAATGGATATCAGTTGAAAAGGGCGAAGCGGCCTGTCTTTCTAAAAGAGCGGGAACAGGCTGTGCCCCTATCATAATAAGGGGCAATGCGTACCTACTGCTTGAGCGCAAGGCATCATAAATAGCAATAACACCCTGTCGGTTTTTATACCATTGATTTCCTCCAACATGAAGTATATACCCGTTATCGAGGTTCATACCAATTTTTTTAGCGAACAAATCACGGGCTTCATCAGCGGTATGTGCTCTAAACGTTTGGTTCAGACCCGTATAAACGACTTCGGAATAAGCCGGTAGAGCCGATAAAAGCACATGAAGATCCTGCCTCGTTTTTTCAGAAACCGAAACAAAATTGGCACCCTTCGAATAGCCACGACGAATAAAGGCCTGGTACTGTTTTCCCGTCCATGTCAACGGATTCTCGGAAATTTCGCCAAGCGCAGAACGCTGGGCTAAAAAATCATGGCAATGAATAATATGGGGCCGATTGGCAATCAAAGGTACCCAGGGACCCAGTGCATTATCAGTAACCACAAATAAGGTATCGGGTGAACAGTTTTTAAGGCGTTTCTGAACCTCCTGAGGGAAAATAACATACAAGCCAAAATAGCCAAGCCATTTCTTGTAGGCTGCCGGCATTTTAAGTTGCGATAATCGTGTTATTGGCGACCAAACCTCTACAACATGCCCTCGCTCTTTCATGCCCTCAGACAGCATTTTCGCAAAGCGAGGCATACTTTGCGAAACCAGAAAACTTGGATGGACTAAAAATACAATGTTCATTAAAATCTCTATGACTTGTATTGATAGAAAGATGACTTTTATAAAATGGTTCTAATATTTTCAACCACCGCTTGATAGCTATAGTTCTTGACTATATCTTTTGATGTAATCTTCCATGATAATTTATTGTTAAATAAAATATCCTTGATTTTTAGCGTCAATTCATCAACATCACCTGTCTTAAACACATACCCATTTACACCATTTATTACAAGATCATCTGCGGATCCCGTTAAATCGGACAAAACAAGCGGTAAATTATAATTCATGGCTTCATTAGCAGATAATCCCCACGACTCGCCAACAGTTGAGCACATAACAAAAACATCACTAACGGCATAGTACTGAGCGATAAGTGATTGATTTATAAATCCAGTTAGCAATACATTTTTTAGCTGATGTTGAGCAATGAAACCTTCCATTTCTTTCCTTAATTTACCCTCACCAACCATCAACAACCAACAATGCGGATTATTTATGTTTTTGAAAGCCTTTAACAAATCCATTGGTCTTTTCTTGTCAATATATTTAGCAGAGAATAAAATTACCTTATCTTCCCTGGGAATCTGTAGCTTCTCTTTTATCGCAGCTATATCATAAGTCGAGTTAGTGAATCGGTCATTATCAACTGCATAAGGACAGCTCAAAAGTTGCTCATCTGCTATTTTATAGCTTTTGTAGAAAAGACGATTTTGGGTGCCAATAAATAGAAAGTAGTTGATTCTGGGAAATAATATGTACTTCAAACCTATATATTTAATTTTTTGCTTCCAGCCTACCTTTCTTTGCTCATGACTTAAAGGCATATCATTTCGTATACAAATAGTATGACCATTTAACTTACCAAGCATTATAATTAAAAAATGAGTAAAGTAGTGCCATCCATGAACAACTATTATTGATTTTGGAATCCTAAAAATCTCTACAACCATGCTTAAATTCACTAACCCCCAGAATCCATTTGAATGAGATGGTTTATACGATAAGTTCTTGAAAAAGCGATAATTATATCCTTCCAATAAGGGAATATCCCATTTTACTTCTACGCCAAATTCTTTATCCATACTAACCCCAGTAGAACCACTCGAGCCATACCAGGCATCAACACTTAGCCCTTGCTCATTCATATACTTATACATTGGAGCAAAATATTGAATAGGGTGAGAATTGATAAAGATAATTTTCTGCATAAAAGGCCTTACTTATTTTTAAAACGATTGCCGGACCCTGAGCATTCTATTTATTTATGTGGTGTTAGTCCTGAGTTTGTAAACTAATTTTTTCACTTTTGTCAACGGCCGCTGCTACATTCAAATCATAAGTATCAAATCCTTTAAGTGCAATAAGAGCGCCTACTGAAAGCCACCACCAAATAGCAATAGGTGGTTGTATACTCAAAGTTGATACAGTTCCATTAATTATAACATTGGCCAATAGAAATGATGCGGGTACGCCGTATTTATTATCTCTGATAGTTCGCCATCGATTAAAACAAAAAAGAACGATTGAAAACCGAAATCCATACCATATAATTATCAAATATAAGCCGCCTTCCCAGGCTAAAGTGGCTGTATCTCCCTCCGTCCAAAAGCCTGTTGCTCTAATTATACCGGCGTAAAAACTAACTCGGTCAGCCCCATTACTCATTACACCTAAACCGTTTCCTATCAAAATAGCGGTAGGTTCCTGCTCCCAAAACCAAGTTGTCCAATCAGTTAATCCCCCTAAAATACGATCTTGAATTTCTTCGCCATGTGACCTATCTTCTGTACCAGTGGATCGCCTGTCATAGGCGGCAAAAAATTGAGGTTTTACAGTTCGGACCACAAGAAGACTTGCAAACATCATTGCCCCGGCAAGGGCGCCTTTACCGGCCATCAATTTAGGTGCCTTTCGGGTAGCCAGCACAAAACCAATAAAAAGGCAGGCTGCACTTCCTATTACCGCCGTTCTGCCTCCAGTAATAAATATACCAATCAAAAATAAGAGTCCGAGTATACCGGGTACAAGCCATTTTAGGTAATTATTGCTAAAATAAGGCAAAAAGAATTCTAACAAGACGAATGCACAAACAGCGTTTAAAAACCAAGAATACTGCCCTGTAAATGAGAATGTTGAACTTACCCGTAAGTAGCCAGCAGCCGCGAAAGCCTCTAACGAATCTCCACCCACACTTAGATTAAGCCAATGAGATGCCGGAAGAGAGTTCTGTAGAATAGATACCATAGTAGTTGGAACAACAAGGGCTGCTAAGAAGAGTGCAAAACGCTTAAATTGTTCGAGTCTATCCATTGGAAACGCCAGGGGAACCAACAAGCCAACTACTACATATAACAGGTATTGTTTGGCCGCAAATACACTCAATGGTAAATCTAAAGTAGCCGTATAGAGTAATAATGGGCCAAACATCATTAGTAATCGCTTCCATCTTACATTAAGCCATTTTAACCAGGAATGCATTTTAACGCGGCTAACTAAATAGAGCGTATATAAGCAAAGAAAATCCTTAAAGAAAAAAATGAGCTGCCCAACATTTTTGGGCACCAATTTACGGGCAACCCCCTCAAATACTAACACAGTCATTAGTATGTAGAGAATAATTTGGTATTTTTTTAGCGACTTATCTGAGGAGCTACGTGTATTCATTACGAAAGTAGGATAAGTTATTTTTTATTACTTACATCAACTAAAGTAGAAACAAGCAAACGGCCTGACTCGTCCCATCCATTTAATTGTTGAGATTTAGACTTTGCTAAACTTTTCATCGTGTGATATAAATCAACATCGTCGGCTAATAATTGCAATTTAGCGAAGATGCTATCTGAGTCTTTAATAGGAACAATAAAACCTTCCTGACCGTCTGTAATAATGTCCGATGCACCTGTATTAGTAGTCGCAATAATGGGCAAACCAAAGGACAACGCTTCACCAAGTACTAAAGCAAGTCCTTCTTCAATAGAGGGGAGACAGAAAACAGTAGCACTACGATAAGCCTGATGTAAGGCTTCTCCTTTCAGAACACCAGTAAATGTAACTTGCGGTGAGACAGCTAAATCCTGTATTCCCTCTGGTTCGGTCTTTGGGCCAACAATAACTAATTTTTTGCGTGGATGCTGAAATTTATCAAATGCCTGTATAAGATAACGCACTCCTTTTCTCACAGATATACTTCCAACATAAAGTACAACGAAATCTTTAGAATCTAATTCAATTGGTTTATTTATAGCTAAACTTGAGAATTTATTAAAACCGTATGGAACTTTCAAGAGTTTTTGCTCGGGAAATCCTAACCTCAGAAAACTATTTTTTACAAATTCTGAAGGAAGTAATATATAGTCAGCTAACTCATACTCCTTAATTCGTCTCTCTTTTTCCCGTTTGTGAAAAGGTGTCCACGCTAAATTGAGCTGGCGATATTCTTCACATAAACTTTCCTCCTGATACGTTACGTGGCTATTTACTGCTTCTACTATGCTAATAACTCCTCTTTTTTTTGCGTATTGGCACGTACTTAATCCACTGCCGTTATAGAATAAAAATATATCGGCATTATTTATATAGTTTCTACACGAAATGTCCTGCTCAATTTTCGCCAAATAAGCAAGATTTGAGGCAATTTTATTCGCTATTCTCAACTTTAATGCAGCTAAATATACAGTTTGTAAAATGTCAGCACGGTGTAGTTCGCTCCCAATTTCATCCAATCGCGCATGAGAACTAAGTCTGGAAAAACCACTGACAAATGCATGTAGAATTCCTGCTTTGTGCATAGCCAGCGCATAACGATAATGATGCGATCGATTTGGGGCCGTATAAACAACTTTCATAAAACCAGATAATAGTTCATAAATTATGTTGAAATTTTATTACGGCTTAATAAGATAGACTTGGCTATTTGCTTTAACCAATTTAATAATGCCTGATAAAAATGAATTACTTCTCCATAGCCTAATTTATAAATTTTAACGTATACATGTGTTATAAGTCCATTAGACAATTGAAAAATAGCTTTCTCTAATTCTTTTTTTTCTTCATTGGAATATATAGTCCAGCCTAAACATGACGATTGTTTATTAGCAAAGCGTGCTCGGGCTTTAGCAGTTATTTCTGCATTCCAACCTTTTAAAGTAAAGGCTGGTTGTATTACTTCTTCAAATATAATTCTTAAGCCATTAATTTCATTCAGTTTCCGCTTCTGTCTAACGTTACCATTGTCAGCCCATACCCGATAGCATGATAGAATTTTTTCATTGTATACATTGCCAAATCCCAAAGCTGCAATCTGAGCTGATAAATAATAATCTTCTGCAAAGTCTACGTTTGAGGTGATATAATTTGCTCCAGATAACACGCTTCTTCTAAACATTATTATGTTAGCTGCAACTTTATAGCCCTTAACACAAGATTTTAAAGCAGTGTCACCATCAACAAATCCAGTTTTACGAAAAAGAGTCCTAATAGTACCATTTTTACCAAAACCATCAATTTCTTGAACCGATCCATGTGCATAGCCAGCTTCTGGATATGTATCCAGAAGTAATGATAATTCTTCGATATAGTCAGGCAGTAAATAATCATCTGAATCAAGTTTAACTACATAGTCGCCAGTAGCTACTTTTAAGCATACATTTGTGTTTTTCACCATACCTAAATTGATTGGTTGATGAATAACTTTAAGATTCTTATACTCACTACTTAACCTATCTAAAATTAATTTTGTATCATCGGTACTACAGTCATTTGATACAATTACTTCAAATGGCTGTAGTGTTTGTGTAAAAACGCTCTTAATAGATTGCTCTAAATAAGCAGCTTGATTATATGTGGCTATACAAACTGAGATCTTCATAAAATTCTTTTGCTGTGTGAACTACGCTCCACTTATAATACTCTCTACTCTTCAAATACTCATTAAATTTTTTAATTTCAATTTCATACTTAGGGATATGCATAGAGGAAGTAGACAGCACTTGCAGGTTGTGTAATCTCATAGCTGCATATACGCCACTTTTGCTAATATATTCTTCAGGTGTACAAGATACTCCCTTATCCAGAATTTGTAATAGGGATGATACATGATACTCTGGTAATTCTCCTAAATAGAAAACATCTATTTTATCTTTAAATAATTCTTTTAGTTGCAATAGCCCATCTACATTTCTTATTCTTCCAAACCCTAAAACTATAATTTTTTTGTTATACTCCCGTGCTGATATTATTTCATTGTATATAATGTTTTCCAAATCACTGGTGGAATGAATACTTCCGAAAACTCCAACAAATAAATATTTATTAAGCTCATTTTCTTTAATACCTAAACTTTCATAAGTATACGCAACAAATTCACTATCTATTTGTGTAACAGATATGTTGCTGAATAGCGTTAAAATATGCGCCTTAATGCCTATATGTTCTAATACTAATTGATAAAGCCTGTTGCTTGTAGATACAGATTTAGGGGTAAGGCTGAGTGTTAAAAATTTTGCAATCTTTTTTTGAAAAAACTTATAAAAATTATGAGTTATTGGTGATTGACTTTTTATACCTACCCAAGTCTCATGAAACATAATATGCCACAAATAGTTTTTACCAAGTTTTTTTAATTGAATAACTAAATTGAATGGTAAACCTTTAGAATGAAAACTATACGGGACATATTGAAGGCTTAACCAATGCGGACTTATATACTCTATAAATTCTATGATTTTTATGCGTCTCGCTTCCCAGGATAATTGGTGGGATAAACGTAATGTAGTAATCTCCTGTGTTCCATCAACTTGTATACTTTCCTCAACTATATTCTGCAAATACTTATCATTTAGCGCAATTATGGCAGCTTGGTGATTTTGCCTAATCAGTTCGCCAGCTAATTTTCGAGTATAATCACCTACTCCATCACGACCTGGCTCTAGCGAACCACAGAAGAAAACAATTTTCATTCTATCTACAGTAATTATTTTCTAACTGGATATGTCAGGCCCATATTTCAAAAGAAAATATTAATATGCTTCAATGGATATCGATTTACGATTAATTTGTAAAATTCAGACCATTTCAAGTTAATAGTTGGATGCCCAAAACTTTATATTCTATGATAAAAGCGGCCTAAAAAAGCTGAAAAATTTAGCTGTAATCTCTTAATATAAATTTCATTTTCAGTATATAGTCTAATAATGCCATGAACATTATCCCAATACAATTTGTCCGCTTTTGAAGGGGGTATTCCTTTTAAAAATGAATTAATAAATTTTTTTTTCCAGGGCTTTGGTGAACCAGTTGCATGAGACATTGTCCATCCTCCATAAGTAAAATCCATTCCTTCCGGTCCCATCTCACTAATAGGTTGATCAGTGCACATAGCTGTTAGATTTAACAAATCTTGATCCCCAACAGTAAAAAGATCATTATTGTATATACTTTGAGCAAAACTACTTTTATCGTAACCGAAATTTTCTACTGCAAGATCCATTAAATTAACCCACATATTTAAAAAACTTACTTGACTCTTATTTACGCCAATAAAACCGGCATTAAGATAGGAATTCAAATCATTTTTAATGAATAAATTGCCAGATTTTGCTACTTCAGCCCACTGTTGACGTTTTGGATGAGATGGGGGCATATCGTTCCACACAATTTCACGCACTATAGCTACTCCATACGTAATCCATCTCTCATAAAAACTCCAACTGCATTTGTTAATTATATCCGGATCAAAATAAAAAATACCCTCTGCGTCTTTTGCCGGTCCATTCCATACATTTAATATAAAATTAGGTTTATAATTCGTGAAATGGTAATCATTAACAACTGGCAAAAAATGTAGTTGTAAATCTTCAGCGAGAATAGCCGTAGTAGCATCTGGCCAATTTAATGATTTATTTGCCTTCGCATTTTTAATCCAATTCGGTAATTCTCCTCGATAGCCTGCATAAATATCTCCTCGGAATCCCTGCTGATATAAAGAATTTACCAAGGCAGCTACACCATAATGATAATGCCCTTCAAACAACGTACAAACAACAGATTCTTTACGCATTTATTGCCTATTTTTTAATAAATTTTGTTCGAACTCCTGCCCGTATCGAATTGAGTGGAGTATGTGTAGTAAAAACTTTTATCATCGCTAATTTTTTACTATATATTGTTTACGTCTTCGGCCATTGAGAAATGCACTTTAATTTGTATGGCGATAGAATCTACTAATAAAGGCTGAAAATATAATACTTAGCCGTAAGATTCGGATTCGAGTTTTACTGTAAATACTAATAGGGTATTGGGTATTTAGTAAGAAAGCTTTTTCAGATGATGATGCTGGTGTTCCATGGAGGGCATATAAAATAAAATTTTTGTTCCAAGGTTTAGGCTGTCCAATTGCGTGTCTCATAAGATTTGACCCATATTTGAATGACATCCCCTCTTTTCCTATGAAACTTAATTCTCCGTTCCAAGCTTCGATTGCCACATTTAGTGCATCCTGATCGGGTATATCAAAAGCATTAAATGCTCCAACGGAATCTTTAAGTAGCTGGGAGCCACCAGGTAGTGAAGAACGGTTTAACCCCATCACTTGAGTTCCAATATTTTCTAAGACTTGGCTCCAGATAAATAAAAAATTAAGCATTTGTTTATTTATGCCTACAAATCCGCTATTAGCATAAATTGTAGATTTAAAAGAAAGATTTATACCTGTTTTGTTAAAATGCTTTCTCCAAACCATTCTTCTTGGATGACGCTCAGGTAAGGGTGAATTTACATCTTCACACAAAGCCACACCATAGGTTACCCATTCTTCAAAAAGAATCCATTTAGAAAAAAGTACAATGTCGGGGTCAAAATAAAACATTTGTTCTGCTGCTTTTGCTACGCTGTTCCACAATAAAAGCATGAAATCAGGTTTATAATTTGCAAAATGATGTCCAGTTTCTAAGGGTAAGAAATGGAGTTTAAGCCCAGTAGCAACAGCAAATGATTTACTACCCTTCCAATCAATTGCCACATCGTTTTCCAACAAATTAACCCAGAAGGGTAATTCTCCTCGATAGCCTGCATAAATATCTCCTCGGAATCCCTGCTGATATAAAGAATTTACCAAGGCAGCTACACCATAATGATAATGCCCTTCAAACAACGTACAAACAACAGATTCTTTACGCATTTATTGCCTATTTTTTAATAAATTTTGTTCGAACTCCTGCCCGTATCGAATTGAGTGGAGTATGTGTAGTAACTGTTGAGCCTGCTCTAATAATATTTGCTTTTATAATTCTAACCTTGAGAAGAATGATATTTCGCGAACCAATTCAGATATCTTCTTCAAATGTTATTGGTGATGAAAATATAGATTACAACCTGGTAATAAATACTTACAAAAATTGTATGTTAAGTATTCAGCAATTTTAGGCAAGCTTTAGTCGAATAAAGTATAAATAGTACAAAGTAAGTTGCGTTTATACTTCCTTAAGCTTGAAATTAAGACAGTAGAAAAAATATATTAGATATTGAAATAAATAGGCACAATATAAAAACATATTATAGAATATTGCCCCTGTCAGAGTAGATAAATCAAAGAAAAATACACCTAAAACCAGTATAAGCAATTCAAGAGGAATATTAATGAATGGTTTGATAAACCAGCCTCTACTTGCCGCAAGTGATGAATGCAACCCACTTAGTAAACCTACACAAGTTGTTAATACGTAAAGAAACAATTCGGTATCTAACCCAACATAGTTCTTGCCTAATATAGCCAGAAATTGATCCGAAAAGAAATACGTAATTGTACAGACTATACTTAGACTTAGTAGTGTAAGAATTAGCACATTAAAATAATTTTTTATAAGAAGTATTTTAATATTATTTAAACGCGCATACCGAGGTATAACCAGAATACCAAATACTATATTAAAGAGGGTAAATACAGTTGTGATTCTACCTAATGCGCCTATTTCAGCAATTGATGTAGTGTTCCCAAAGAATGAAATCAGCCAGATAGTAATCTGACCCGTTATACAATAGAATACTGCACTGGGCATTATTCTTTTTACTGTTTTGATAATCTCCTTTTCTACAGTCTCGTTATATGCGCCATTATCAAGAAACTTGTCGGCAATTTTCCTTAATTTAAAATTTCCATATATTCTCGGAATACCACTGCTTAATATTGCTAAGGATGCAAATGGAAATATAAATAATGTGATAGAACTTAATATTAGGCGATAAACACTAACCTGTAACTGATTTTTTTGTAGGGGTTTAATATCCTGGTGCAATTTAGGTGTGATTTCTAATAAGGTATCTGACAAGGCTGAAATAAACGCAGGAATTACAGATATTATAATTAAAACGGTGGTTAATAATGTAGCTCCTTGATGGTTCAGTAAATAAGCTAATATGGGCATAGCAATCAACAAACTTACTATTGCAAATTTTCTTCGCATAGACAAACCTGTTTCTACTATATCACCCAGTTGCTTTTTGTCTTGCCACACTTTTCCACCCAATGCCAGCACACTATTGGAAATTCCACCATCTGCCAGAATTGTCATTGTACCTAACATCGTATTTGCAATCGTGTACAAGGCGTATTCTTGCGTAGGTAATAGTCGTACTACTAATATACCACTTAATAATCCTGTGATTTGTACGAGTACTTGTGCGCTACCAGTAATGGTAATCAGACGACCCCACTTAATAACTTTTGCATACCCAGGATGGTCTGCAATCTTCCGAAACGTAGTTGTAACCAAAACGTTGATTTTAATTTTAGATGTGAATAACTTAGTGTATTCTAATTTGAACGCTGACTTACTGTATGATTTTGGTTATATAATCTACCTTATCATATGGCTTCGCCCGCTCAGTCCCACTTGGAACCTACTCTAATAGTTACTATAAACTGAAGTCAAGTTTTCCCTTAGTAAGCGAGTGGTTTTAAGCCGAAATAACCGTTTTTGTTAAATCGATTGATAACGACAATTGTAGAGCATCGAGCATGATTAGTACGATTTTGCCCTGTTGTCGCACTATTTGGCCACTCGCATTAGTGAATAAACCAGAGGCAATTGTTAATTGATCACCTGGCTTAAATGACTTTATCTCAATGAGGTTATGATCAACTTCATTTAACATTAGTTTAATCGCATCAATCTCCAAATCCCTGACAATAGCTGCTTTATTCTGCCAAAATAAATACCGAACTATCCCTGGTACGCCAAATACACTGGCCCGCTCATTTTCCTGTAGGTTTACAAAGCAATAAGAACGAAATAGGGGTTCTTCAACTACTTTAATTCTGTCCGACCATTGACGTTTTGTTTTAATTAATGGACAATAGACTTCAATACCTCGCTCTCGTAGCTTTTCTGCGACGAGCTTTTCACTTCTGGATTTGGTATAAAGTACAAACCAGGGCATAATCAACGTAATTAATCTGTTTATAATTTACACCTTATCGATAGCCATATCCATAGCCAAATTCCTGACTTTTTTCGTAGGCTACGCCATTGAAAATGACATGCAGCGATTTGAATTTTTGGCTGGCTGACAGGCTGGTCAGCAACTGCATGCAATTGCGAGGGGTATATTCATGCCGCACGATATAAAAAACTTTATCGGCATAGGGGGCCAAAATTGTCGTGTCTGCTACGAAAGCTACAGGTGGGGTGTCGAGAATGATGTAGTCGAATTGCTGACGAAGTTCTTTTAATAAGACATCCATGCGCTGATTCGACAGCAGTTCAGAAGGATTGTGTGGTATATCGCCACTCGAAATTAAATATAAATTAGGGTGGTCGGTAGCCCTTATTAAATCACTGATTTCACACTGACCAGCCAGATAATCAGACATACCTGTAACTTGTTGATCAGGCATACCCAAATAAGTTGTGGTCTTTGGCTGGCGTAAGTCAGCCTCCAGAATAATGACCCGCTTCTCTAATTGAGCAAGACTATAGGCCATGTTAATACTAAAAAAGCTTTTACCCTCTCCACTAATCGATGAAGTAACCAGTAGAAGTTGGTTGTCGAGCGGAACCATATTGCCATTGGTATAGGGTAAATTTGCCCGCAATACTTTAAATTGTTCAGTAATGGTTTTATCAGTCTCGATTCCGACAAACTTATCGGCCTTCGTTCTTGGCTTTCTCATGATCTCGCCAAAAACAGTAAGCCCCGTTTCGGTTTCAATCTCATTCCGTGTTTGTACTTTACCGCTAAGTCTCATTCGTACGGTAATTATACCAATAGGAACAAGTAGGCCCATCAAAAAAGCAACCATATACGCGTTTATAGGACTGGGCTTAAGTGGATAGGCTGTGCTGGTTGCCTCGTCAATAATTCGGCTGTCTGTTACGGCTGAAGCATAGGAAATGGCGGCTTCTTCCTTTTTTTGGAGTAGCAGTAGGTATAAACTTTCTTTAATTCCCTGCTGCCGTTTGATCGTAATAAACTCCCGCTCTTTACGAGGGAGCGTATGGATGGACGATTCAAAACGTTGATTGACTTTCTGTAAATTAGCACGGCTAAGCTGTAAATTTTGTCGCTGATTATTTACATTTTCCTGAATAGCTGCTTTGGTGCTTTCTATCTGCTTAGTTATACTTTGTAAGAATGGATTATCATCCTGCATTGTGCGACTGTATTTCTCGTGCTGTCCCTGTAAGTTACTTAATTTTTGTATAAGTTCTTTTAAGATAGGGTCGGTCAGTGCAGACATAGCGGGTGCAATTCCACTCTGACTATTTTTCATATAACTTTCTACCCCATCCAGCAATTCGAGATTAAGATCGGCTTCGTTGAGTTTTGTGTCAGTAGTATTGACTGCATCGAGGAACATATCTCCCTGACGTCTCAAGTCCGTAACCTCCTGAGAATTTCGATAAGACTCAACGTCATGTTCCACAGCTCCCAATTCGCCGGTTATTAATTTCAGGCGTTCATCAATAAATTGTAAGGTGTATTTTGCTTCAAGATTTTTGTCATCCAGAGCTGATTGGGTATAAATTTCGAGCAATTTGTTTAGAACAGCTTTACCTCTGGCTGGCACAGATTCTTCAAGAAATAATTTAAGCACTGAACTCTCCATTGTTGATGCAATTTTGAGTACGTTTTGATAACGCCCAGCTATCTGTTCAGGCTTATGAAAAGTTACCTTAATCAGGTTATTATCCTTTCGGTAAAGCGAGTCTTTCAATAGAACGCGAAAGGTACCATATTCACTTTTAGCAACGTTGTTAAAGCTATATTTTCCCTTACTATTGCCTTCTTTATCCTGTAATTCATACTGCTCTTTATTGATGATATTGATGAAAACCGGACCCTGATAAGCTGTGTTGGTTAAACCAGTCGAATATATCCATACAGGAGATGAATTATAAAGTTCTTCATCGCGCCCAATTTTATTCTGTTTATAGTATTGAACGGTCAGATTAAGGCCTTCTACTACACGAAGCATCAGACTACGAGATTTTAGCAGTTCAACTTCGTTTAATACGGAATGAACACTGAGACTTACAGCATCTGCCTTTTCTAATATTTTTTCGCCTGCACTTTTGGGCTGCTCTCTAATTAACAAGGATGCGTTAACGAGATAAATAGGCTCAGCATAACGGAGATATAAATTAGCTGCCCCAAAAGCAAGAACCATTGCCAGAATAAACCAGTACCAATGCCGAAGATATTGGAGTAAGAACGACCGTATGTTAAATGACGGGCCTGTTTCTTCGCGAAAATTAGTAGTTATGTCAGCCATGATTATTTAAGTCAATTTATCTTTACCAGGGTCTTCAGGATGATGGTTTTCCCACCTTACTTTAAAAACGTATTGTATATGAGTAAGGTCGTAGTTATTGTGCTTAATACAGTTGGTATCAATTGTAATGTGCGGTCCGATGATGTAACTCTACCTGATTTAGATTCTACATAAATTACGTCATTATTTTCAATGTAATAGTAAGGAGAGTTAAGTACCTGGCGAGAGGTTAAGTCAAGTTTCACTATTTCACGCTTGTTATTAACCGTCCGTATCAGCATTACATTATCACGTCGCCCAAAAAGCGTCAGTTCTCCTGCCATACTAATTACTTCGGGCAAGGTATTCGTTTTATCAACAATATTATAAATGCCCGGTCGGTTAACCTCACCAATTAGTGTAAACTTGTGATTTAATAAGCGAATAGTAACGGTGGGGTCCTTAATATACCGGGACAACTGTTTTTCAAGAAGGGTGCCTGCCTCTTGCAGGGTCATACCGGCCAATCTAACTTTTCCCGCCAGAGGTAAAATCACTTCTCCATTTTGATCGACTGAATAGGCTAAAGGTTGCACCGTACTGGCCGTAGCAACACCAGGAAAACGACTGGTTGTAATTGTACTCGTATTTAAAACGTTGAAAAGTGCGTTGGATTCCTCGCTTAAACTATTGACAATGATGGCCAAAAGATCATCAGATTGAACTCTTAGTGGAATTTGCTCAATTGTTGCTAACGTGGCATAACGGTTTTCATCAAGCGCATTCTTAGTCTGAAAATAAGTTATTGATTTAGAGGTAGTGCAAGAACAGATCAAGGGTAAAGCGATTACCCAGCTTACCCATTTCAATGCATAATTTCTGTTTACTGAATTTGGGAGAAATTTCATCATGTAGCGCATGCTTAAAAAAGGAGGTTTAATAGGCTTTAACTAACAGCTTAACTTTTGACAAATTTTAACAATAAATCTACTATTCGTTTAGTATTAATTACTTAACTCAAGTAAGATTGCATCAAACTGATTTTATAGGATACCAATTTCGCTCATAGATATATAAATAGCAAAGTAATACTATTAACAGTGCCATAAATTCATTTTTTCACTTACTTACCTGTCAAAATTCATTCGTTAACCCTCAAAATGATAAAATGGGGCTTAATTCTTTGTGCAATACTATCAACTTACTGGTAAAAATACAAATTATAAAATTAAGTATATTTTTAGGCAGAAGTGTAAACTACGGCGTTTTTTCAATATATTTATAACTTTTATCATATTATATGTACTTATTTATTGATATTTGCGCTAAAAAATGATTTAATTTTACTCTATGTACGCTTAATAAATTAGTTAGCGAATTGCTTTTTATGAGAATTATTCAAAAAAAACAAGTAAAATTTATTGCACTAAAGAAGCAATACACTTCAGAGATTGATGAAATATGGATTCGATAGAGGATAAGTGGTTGGTTAAATTGTAGAAGATAGGGCCCGTGTCTTATATGGAGTAACCTAATAATTGGATGATGGAAATTATCACCCATTAAGACTGCCCTATATGCTTCCCTGCTTATTTAACATGTACTCACCCGGAAGACTCACTACTGTACTCGTTCGGTGAACCTCCATGAAGCTTAGCGCTTAGCTGATTGATGACTTCTCCAATTCGTCTGCGGCTTATAGGAAGGTGAGCGTTATTGCTCATGATCAGATAGGCGGTGGTGGGTGAAACCAGCATGCAACGATGAATGTGTTTTGGGTTAATGAGACTTCCTTTATGAATGCGAACAAAGTGGGGCCACCGCTCACCATACCATTTTAAGGTCCTACTTGTCAAAATTTGTTCTCCACTGAGTAGGTGAACAAAGCAATAATTAATATCTCCTGTCAAGTACAGAATTTGGTCTGGTGCGAAGTTATGTTGAAGCTGTGCTGCTGTATATCGTTTCATGACCTACATTCAGGCTTCAAGAGCCAGAATTAGTATACACTACCAAATATAATGATGTTTCTACGAAAGTAAGAATTTGCAATTATAAATTTATTAAATAAAGTTTTGGTAAACTTATTACTATTATAAGTGTATTATTGCGTTGTATCAATAAGTAAGACTTACAAAAACTTTATGTATCTTAATTTTTTAATTTTGATACGTTAGGTGATTTCTAATTATCTGTTTTTGTCTTAGGTTAGTTAAGCGCTCTTAATACTTGCCAGGTAGCACGCTTATTTATTGTATTGAGAATCCAGATGTCAGTGTATAGTGGGTAAGCTGTTAAACAACGTTAGCCATACGCTATCTACACCGTCGTTTGTTATTTTTAAACTGTAGAATTAAAGTGCTAATTATCAGCAAATTGTATGTATTTTGACGTTGAACCGGCTTTATAAGTTTAGGTATTACCAAAGCGGTATAATAAATCAAACTTATTGCCTGCGTTGAAATTGACTCTTTGCTATATTTTGAAGTCTAAATAGACAAACAGTATATCCTTGTACTAACAGGGTTTATATATTATAACTTCGATAACTATATATTGACTTTTGTCATAGATTTGTCGTGATAATCCAGAAAATATGAATTTGTAGGAGATATTGCTCAGTTTAGTAGCTATGTTAGCTTATTAATTATCTATCCCTGCTCACTTAAATAAATAATTTATCAATAAAGTGCAATTTATCGCCGTTTAATAAAAAGATATAGTACAATAGTAAATTGATAGAAAATGATTCCTATAATTGCATACACAGAGGATTGTGATGCAAATTTGCAGTTGCCTGAAAAGAAGCAATAGCAGGTAATAATGAAAAAAGTACAATTTCTTGTGGTTTCCATGCTGTTAACTGCTCAATCATCTCAAACGTATGAACATTGATTCTACCATCTTTCAACCCAACGATGCAGAACTCGCTACAAACGACTTTACGTTAGAAAACGTTTTTTTGCCGTGGACGGCCGATCCGGAAGTTATTTCACTGCCTGAGACTACCTTCTATACCCGTGTTGGCAAGCGCGTGATCGATTTTATCATCGCGGGATTTGTCTTTGTTTTTATCTTATCATGGTTAGTTCCTATTGTTGGTGCGCTGATTTTAACAGAGTCTCGAGGTCCCATTTTATTTATTCAAACTCGTTCTGGTCGTAAAGGCAAACCGTTTCTTTGCCTGAAATTTCGTACAATGACCTACACTCCCGAACCTAAGGGAGGCTTTGTTCAGACCGCTCGTGATGATAATAGAGTAACAGGCATAGGACGGTTCCTGCGACGCACCAACCTGGACGAAATGCCTCAATTTATTAATGTATTACTTGGCGAGATGAGCCTTGTTGGGCCACGCCCCCATGCTGTTCCCCATGATGCCTTGCATTGGGCATCATCGGCTTATCGGGCACGTTATTGGGTAAAACCTGGCATTACAGGGTTAGCCCAAATCAGAGGTTCGCGTGGCGCAACGGATGTATCCCAACGAATGGAGCATCGGGTTCGCTATGATCATCTTTATATACCTCGTCAAACGTTTTTGCTCGATATGAAAATCTGTTATCGAACCTTGAAGTTGATGTTTAAAGGCGATAAAAACGCCTGGTAATCGTTCCGGAAGTACGGGTTTACTGGTAACGATTGTGCCGAGCTGACCCGAATAGGTTTCTGATGTAGTGAGCCAGTAAGAAAGTCAGTGGAGAGCCACATGCTGTTGGAGAAATTCCTGTATAATTTTATGGCGCTCTACTGTAGGTCGGTGTTGGCCTCATTTAGGTATAAGTACTTATGTAGTCTGTATTTTCTATTTCAGTTGGGTACACAATCCTAAGCTGACCTCACTGGAATTCGTACCGAATTGGCTGGCCCATGGGTCAAGGCCATACAAAAGATGAATCTTCAGATTGCCATTCCGTTAGTATTAACTGATTTACTGGCTGGATTGTGGGGCATGTTTTCTAAACGTGCCCGGTCTTGCCGGGTCCTTGCGTGGGTCTGCCTTGCCGGTATAGTTCTTACTACTGAATTAAAGCAAATTCTTTCGTTCCTCCGTCATTTCGATAGGACGGGTATCGGCTGGGAACCTTAAGAAAATTAAGTTCAATTAGCCTGATTGTAGTACTATACTCCTCAAAACAGCCAGGAGGGTAGCCAGGCGTTTGTAAGAACCACTCCACTGACAAAGTGCATGCGTATTCTGATTTATGACATTAATTATGCGCCGGAATTAACGGGCGTGGGCAAATATACAGGCGAAATGGGGGCTTGGTTAGCCCAACAAGGCCATTCTGTTCGGGTAATCACGGCAATGCCATACTATCCAGAGTGGGAAGTCCATAAAGCGTATAAGGGTAAAGCCTGGCTGACCGAAACTATAGATGGAGTGACTGTACACCGCTGCCCATTCTATGTGCCTAAAAAAGTCACTTCCTTAAAACGAATCCTGCATGAGTTCTCCTTTGTGTTGAGTAGCCTGATCTATTGGTTCCCCATTTTTTTTGGTAAACCATACGATGTCGTTCTCTGTGTGGCTCCCCCGTTTCATATCGGCTTGTTGCCTACTCTCTATGCAACCCTACGAAAGGTGCCACTTTGGCTGCATTTGCAGGACTTGCAGATCGATATGGCAAAAGAACTGGGCATGTTGAAAAATAAACGATTTTTAGACCTCCTCTTTGCTATCGAAAAATTTATTCTAAAACGAGCCACTGTTGTTTCAACAATTAGTGAGGGCATGGTTCGTAAGACTACAGCGAAAAACGTTATTCAGTCGGAATGTATCCTGTTTCCTAACTGGGTCGATGATCTTTATATCCGTCCCCTCACCCAGCGCGAATCACTTCGCGCTGAACTGGGGCTGAATAGCGATAACAAAGTGGTGCTTTATGCCGGAAGTTTAGGCGAAAAACAAGGCTTAGAACTAATTATTGAAGCTGCCCGATCGTTTGAGCATCAGCCGGAAGTTAAGTTTTTGATTTTCGGGTCGGGTGGTGGCAAAACACGTTTGGAGGCCCTGGTACAGGTGTATAATCTAACAAATGTAACGTTTCACCCACTTCAGCCTTACGAAAAATTATCCGCTCTCTTAGCTACTGCCGATATACATCTGGTGCTTCAAAAAAAGTCGGCATCTGACCTTGTCCTGCCATCAAAGCTGACGAGTATTTTAGCGGCTGGTGGCTGTGCGTTAGTATCGGCTGTGTCAGGAACAACGCTATACGATGTTATTGACACGCACAAAATGGGAATTCTCGTTGAACCCGAATCCGTGGATGCCCTACGGGAGGGAATCACTAAAGCTCTTAACTCAGATTTATCGGCCTACCGGCAAAATGCCCGCTTATACGCCCGAAAACATTTGAGCAAAAAAAGTATTCTTCAACAGTTTGAAGAGGATTTGCTTCGCTTGCAAGGCATTATTCCTGAACCGCTACTAAGTCAATAAGTAAGCCCTATATGGGTTGTCAGGGCATGGGCTTCACTATTTCGGGCATTGCCCGGGAAACCGAAAATTAGTCGTTTGCTATGAACGGCTTTACTCAATCTCGTCGTGATATGTATTGAGAATTTTTACAATTACAAGATTTTTTGGTACAAATCTTGTAATTGTAAACTTGCGTATATACTATTGTTTATAAGGGGCAGGAGCAGACAGTTAACTTACTCATTGTATATGTAGTGAGTTTAATTGCTTCCATCAGACGCTCATTATTTACAGCTTAAACGTATAGTCACGTTACGTATAATGGCGAAGAAATCATTGCTGCCAGGCCCCTGGACATTAGTTTTGCTAATCGCATTGGTTCTTTTATGGCTGACAGTCCGGTGGCTCTGGCTCTGGCTTACGTAAACAGTGTGTGCGCCTGCTCATACTTAATCGCCTGTTACCAATACAAGGTCAGGCTTAATCGGGCAAAAAACGGTGTTCCAGGCGTGAAGTGAATTTCTTCAACAGCTTTCGTTTCATTTTGTAACCGGCTTTCGGTGGCGAACTGCGTTTCTTTCCAGCGCGTATTCAGCAAGTTCTGCACCGATAGACCGACCGCATAGTTTCGGCGGCTATAATTGACCTGCATATCGGTCACAAAATACCCTTTAGCCACAATTGAATTGTCCTCGTTAGCCGGTCGGTCGCCAATATATCGGTAACGGAGTGAGCCGCTCCAGGCGCCCGCATTTTGCAGCGACAGGCCACCCGTAGACGTAAAGGTCGGTGCCAGAGGTAAGTAATTTTGCTCCCGGCCATATGGTCCTGCTTCAACACCAATGGCTCTTGGCTTAGCCGTGTTTAAGTCAACATCGGCGTAGAGCGTTTTTGTCAATTGATATCGCACCGACACATCGATGCCGGACCGGCGCGTTTGGCCGCTGGGTTCGACAACGCCTGCGTCGCCAACATAAACGAATTCCTGTTGCAGCCACAAATACCACACAGCCGCATTGATGAGTAGTTTTGGAAAGGGTTTAACAATAAAGCCCAGGTCAGAGCCATAAGCGGGTGGCAATATCTCCCGCCCGCCCTGCGGAACAACCACCCGTGTGTCGTTAGAATGAAAGCCCTTACCAGTGTTCAGATACACCTGTACTCTCGTATTGACAGTGTAGTACAGATTCAGTTTGGGCGAGATGGCAGTTGCGGTAGCCTGTTTTTTTACAACCGGCAGTTCTAAAAAATCTTCATACTGGTTACGAAAGTAGTCGACCCGGACGCCCGCGTTGGCTGTGAATTTAGCCGAAACCTGAATTAATTCGTCGACATAAACAGACGCATTCAACTCATTGATATTCCCAAACTGGATCGAATTTAGGGTTTCGGTTCGATTCGTTGTATGCGAGAGTTCTGTATTCTGAGTAATATCCTGCCGGTATTGCGCTCCCACAGTCGTCGTCCACTGACTTCGGCCTACATTAGTTTGCGTTGAATAGCTGCCATTATAGCCGAATAAATTCCGTTCTTCTTTCTGCCGGATTTGATCGCCATTGCTCGAATCGGCTAAGAAAAAGGTGAAGTTAGAATACAACTCAAAGGTATAGTTGCTATAAAAAAACTGGTTTTTGATAATATGGTTCCTGGGTGTTGCTGTCACAAGCTGCGCGTTCAGGTTTGTGCGGCTGGTTTCGCCCCCTTCTGTAGGGTCTATTGAGCCAAAAAAGTCCGTCAGGCCGGATTCAACTGCCCGGTCGGGAATCTGCCCGGAGTGGTTCCATTTGCTCCAGAATGTTGAGCCGCTGAGCGTTAGATTTGTGTTGGATGAGAGGTGCCCGTGATACTTACCGATTACGTTCAACCGTTTGAAATTCTGGGGGTTATCAAAATATGAGTTTGTATATGAATACTCGGAAGCCAAATAAGCTGACTGATTTTTGGCCTTTCCTTTATGCCCCAGCAAGTCCAGCCCGGCCACGGCGCGATAGGTGTCATACTGCCCCGCTTCAAGTTTCACAAACGAACGGTCGAGGGCCGTCCGCGTGCGGAAGTCGACCCAGCCTGCCGTGGTAAAATTGCCTTTTTCGGCATGATAAGGTCCTTTTTTGAAATCGACCCCGTCAACTAATTCCGGGATTACGAAGTGCAGGTCGGCATAGCCCTGCCCATGAGCGTGCGAGACCATATTGACCGGCATCCCGTCGACCGTCAGGCGGATGTCGGTGCCGTGATCGATGTCGAAGCCCCGCAAAAAAATCTGCTCAGCTTTGCCGCCACCCGCGTGTTGACCTATAAATAGCCCCGGCACTACCCGCAAAATTTCCTGCGAATTTGTAATGGGCCGAAGTTTAATATCCAAACTACTGATTAGTTGCTGGTCATGCGCCCGCTGCGCCAACACCTGCACTTCGCTCAACTCGACGGATGCCGCACTGAGTGTAGTTCGTATACTTGTCGTATGGTCATTCTGTACCATTGCATCAACAATCTGCGAACTGAAGCCAACGTGTGAGATCTCTACTTTATAAGGAGCCGCCACCAGCGCGTCAAAACGGTACTGACCTAATTCGTTCGTTGTAGTAGCTTTATTCACCCCAGTCAGTTGCACACTTACTCCGCTCAAGGGCAAATTTGTCGCCTGATCGTAGACTGTTCCCCTAATGTTGCCCAAGTGTGCGTAGGTCTGTACACTGGCAAGTAAAAAAAAGATAAGTAGGAGCCAGTTCAACCTGTTGGCAAATCCTGTATGAAATAGACTATAGAAAAAAGACATATCCGAAGCATGGATACGGTACGTCGGCATAAATGGCGGACAGCACCAGGTGTAATAATAAGACAAATAAAGCCAGTCGTCTGACTGATAAGAAGCGGTCAGAAACACCGGCTTCCTGTCTTATCGTGACCTGGGAGGTGGGGATATAACCCGGTTGGCGCCGGACAAACGTATAGATTGATAGTTAACTAAGGGGATCGTTACAAGTTCATATACGGGTGTTACAAACGGCCAGGACAAATGAGGGAGACAATGAGCATCAACTCCATATACAACTGAAATTAGATGATGAGGTATCGTATCGGTAGCTGACTGGTAGCGGGTAGCTAACGCTTCATTCAGGAAATCCTCAAGGCTGCTCATACGTAAATATCGACACTCCTGATAGTGGCCGTCTACGTTAGTTTCCACCAGCACGAACTCATACTGATCCTCCGGGCGGCTTAGGCAGCCCGCGCCAATCACCAGTAGGTAATTAGCCAGTAAGAGGAGAGCGATCCAGGAGCGGGCCAGCATCGGGTTAGTAAAGTGATTGGCTTCTTAAATAGTGGACGGCCTGTAAATGACCCAGAAACCAATAACCAGGCTATAGGTCAAAGTGTATAATTCGGATTTGTTTTTCGGGCGGCTGCAATGAGTTTATTGCCCTGGGCTGCATTACCTAAAGCCAATTCAATTGCCCCGGCCTGTTGCAGCAATTCAGGATCTTTTTTTCCTGTACGCAAAGCCACCTGCATGTGTTGCTGCGCTTTTTTCAAATCATTTTGCTTGTAAAAAACCCAGGCCATTGCCTGATTCACATCTATATTTTTAGGCCGCTTTTGATACTCTTTCAATCCGTAAACCATTGCTGAATCTAATTGCCCTGACTTTATGTAGAGTTTACAGAGTTCCAGATCGACGGCATGGCCGGAGCGGGCATCGTCATCCAGCATTTTAGCAACTTCAATAAATTTCTTTCCGGCTTTTGCCCGATCCCCCTGTAACGCGTAGATTTCAGCCATTTGCTCGTGGAATGAAAATTCGGGCATAATTTTAGCCGCTCTGTCCAGCGTGACTAAGGCTTTATCATACTCTTTCCGGGCTTTTTGAATGCGGGCCTGCCCGGCCAGTGCGAAGGCATAGCTGGGACGCATCGTTAAAATTTCGGTATACTGTCGTTCAGCATCGGCGAGCCGTCCTGTTGTTTCGTACAAATGACCGAGGATGTTTTTGCTCCAGCAATAGGGTTCCGAACCGGGCAATCCCGCCTGTACGGCTAACTTCATTGCCTCAATGGAACTGGGATAATTACCGTAGATCTCGCGCAGATAGGATGCCCGTGAGTACGACTCAAGCGAAGGTTTCAACCCCTGCATTTTATCCGACACCACCACCGCTTCTTCGTAGTTACCCAGTTCGACATTGGCATCGACCAGCACACCGTACACATAGGCATTATTGGGGTTAATCTGCCTTGCTTTTTCGGCCAGTTCGCGGGCTTCAGCAAACTGGTGCTGCGACATTTTGACCGACGATTTAAAGGTAGTAGCCTCAAAGTTTTTAGGATCCATTGCCAGCACACCGTCTAAAATGTGCAGAATAGCCGGATAGTAATACGGGTGTTCGCCCGTAATTCGAGCTTCCGATAAGTAAATTACAGCCAGTTGAAGCCGAGGTTTTATCTCATTCGGCTCTTTCCTGACTCTATCAGTCAACTCGGCCACTTTTTCTTTTGTTCGCTGCCACTCGGTTGCCGATGCTAATTCACCCCGCCGTTCGTAAAGAGGTGGTATGTCCATCGTAGACAGGGTGGTTGTGGCGGTTTCTTTTTGCTTATTCGTGCAGCCGAACGGTAGGAACAAGACCGATAGCATCAGGATAGCTGCAGGCAGGAGTTGTTTACCGGGAAATGTAAAAAAACACATAGAGGAAAAGTAGTTTACGATAGTTGATTTGTGAAGTACGGTACATAGTTTAAGTTTTAAATAACCGCCACTATATACCGTACTTCATAAACCTATTAATTAATGCCGGACCACCTTAATGGTCTGCCGGTCGGTTGGCGTCGTCACCTGCAGGAAGTAAACGCCCGGTTGTTCACCCAATCGGATAGTTCGGCGTTCAACAGCACCCGCTTCGCTTACCAACTGCTGGCTGAATCGCTGACCCCGGCCATTTGTTAGCCACAGTTGCACCGGCTGACCAGCCGCTCCGCGTACCTCAACCGTAACTTCGTTATTGGTAGTCGGATTGCCCAGCACACGAACAGCTAACGGCGCAACCGGCTCGGCACTCAAACGGGCTGAAGCACAGAAGTTTGCAAAGTTGAAGAGGTAAGTGACTTCCGAAGCTGCGTCGCCTACGTAACGGGCTTTTACCAGAATATCGCGGCCATCCCGGCGTCGCTCAGCGTCAATTACGCCGTTAACCTTCGTGCTATATTGTTTGACACCTGCAGCCTGGTATTCAACTACCCGGTTTTGATCTCCGCCTATACGCCCGAAGACGACATCACCTGAGATGCAGTTATAGGCTACCACCGTGACTGCCAGAGGTTTACCCGTGTTTGCTTCCGGTCCTACATAGCCATTGCCAATAAAACCACGCCAGGGATCCTGCACAAAGGGAAACGCTGGTTTGAAAGTTGTATCGTTTTTGGTAACTCCGGCATTAAAACCGAGCACTTTCCCCAACTGGGGCGTAACCGGGGATTGACCGGGCACGAAATCATCGTACCACAACCCAATGGCCGCCAGCACCACACCCCCTACCGCCTGCAACTCAATGGTGGTCACGTCATCCTCCAGCCGGCGCCCGTTGGGGAAGCCATCCATGTTAGGAATGAACTGCATACCCGGCTTGGCATAGGCGGGGTCGGTCAGCCCCAGCACGGCCGCCTGCACCAGGCCCAGGGAGGAGAAGTTGGGGTCGTTGCGGGGGGTGGAGGGCACGGCCATGTTGAGCCGGAGCATGTCGCCTAAGGTGGGCAGGAAGTTGTTGACGAAGGGCTTGCCGGCCGACAGGGGGTCGCCGGGGGTTTTGCCCGTGGCGAGTTGGTAGGGTCGCAGGTTGGGCACGCCGGTGTAGAAGATGGGCAGCAGGTCCACCGCTCGGGGACTGGCATTGTCGGGCAGCAGGATAGTACCAAAGATAGCATCATCAAGCGCTGTGCCCGTCACACCCGACGTGCCTTTCACGCCATATAAACCGGGCTTGCCATTGCGAAAATCAAACGCCCCTAAAGAATTCTTCTGAATCCGAAGAGCCGATAATCCTGGCACGGCACCCCCAAATTTAGAGTCGTCCATGTACAGAGCTAACTCTGGATTACTGAAGTACTTGGCGAACTGCAGGTCCTGACCACCATACGGTTTGAAGGTATTCCAGCGGTCTTTCATGCCGATGGGAATAATAACTTCATTGGTCAGGGGCATACCCAGCCGTGAGACCTGAACGTACTCACCATCATAACTCACGTCGTTTTCGTTGTTGATGGTTTTAATTCGCTGACGGCTGCTGGACGCCCACACACCGATCACAAAGTCAGGGTCGAGAATGTTAGCGGCCTGCGAAACGCTCTTGCCATTTTTCTGCAAGGTGGAAACGGGTACTTCAAGAGCAATTGTATGAACGTTGTAACGAGCCAGTCCATCGCGGCCCGGTTGCCGGAATCCACCTACATCGAACGCGCCACCGAGATCGACAAAGAACGGGTCATCGATTGGACCACAGAAAACCCGCTCACCCGTTGAAGCTGTGGCAATGGCTTTTGTGGCTAACTCATTGTAATTAGCTGCACCCAGTCCCACCGTTTTATCCTCAATAGAGCGCGGGCCAATGTTAGGCGGTGGTACGATGCCATTACTGACGATAGTCGTCCACGTATTTCCCCCGTTCATGCTGCGCTCGCAGGTGTAGGTGGCTTTTTGGTTTTGCTTGCCTAACCGAATGTTGAAAAATGTGGTAGGATCTTCGTTTGTGATTTTAAACGTGAACCGATAGGTAATGTCATCACCCGGCGTGGCTGTATTATTGTCCACATGGATTTCATAGCGGATGCGTTCGCCAAAGTTGTACCAGTTTGGACCACCTGCTGCGTCCTCAAACGGAATGTAGTTGGCAATAAGAACGATTTTCTCCGCATTGACTGGGCTTTTGAAGGCATAAACGTCGGTGTTGTCGGCCAGCGGGTCATTTGAGATTAAGGGAGCCTCGCGGTGCGACGACGCCATAACCTGACTGAAAGGCAGATACATCAGAACTGCCATCAGTAATAGGGTAAGATTTTTTTTCATTGTCTTGTCCAAAGAATGATGAGCAGAATTAATAACGATTCTTTTTAGTGAAGTCGAAGCCTCTCCACGGAGTCTGAACATAGGGGAATGAGGCTTTCAGCGTCGTATCGTTTTTGGTAACGCCCGCACTGAAACTGAGCACCTTCACTAAATTGGGTGTAACGGGGGATTGACCGGGCACGAAATCATCGTACCACAACCCAATGGCCGCCAGCACCACACCCCCTACCGCCTGCAACTCAATGGTGGTCACGTCATCCTCCAGCCGGCGCCCGTTGGGGAAGCCATCCATGTTGGGAATGAACTGCATACCCGGCTTGGCATAGGCGGGGTCGGTCAGCCCCAGCACGGCCGCCTGCACCAGGCCCAGGGAGGAGAAGTTGGGGTCGTTGCGGGGGGTGGAGGGCACGGCCATGTTGAGCCGGAGCATGTCGCCTAAGGTGGGCAGGAAGTTGTTGACGAAGGGCTTGCCGGCCGACAGGGGGTCGCCGGGGGTTTTGCCCGTGGCGAGTTGGTAGGGTCGCAGGTTGGGCACGCCGGTGTAGAAGATGGGCAGCAGGTCCACCGCTCGGGGACTGGCATTGTCGGGTAGCAGAATGCCCCCAAAGGCGGCTTCGGCCAGGGCCGTTCCGTCCAGGGCGGGGTTGTTTTTGAGGCCAGCCAGGCCAGGTTTGCCGTTGCGGAAGTCAAATGAGCCTAACGACTTAGCCTGGATCCGTACCGATCTCAACGAAGGCACGGCTCCGCCAAACTGGGAATCGTCCATGTAAAGGGCCAGTTCGGGGTTGCTGAAGTACTTGGCGAACTGCAGGTCCTGACCACCATACGGTTTGAAGGTATTCCAGCGGTCTTTCATGCCGATGGGAATAATCGCTTCATTCACTAAGGGCATACCCAGGCGCGAGACCTGCACATATTGGCCATCGTAGCTCACGTCGTTCTCGTTGTTGATGGTTCTGATCATTTGCCGACTGGCCGACGCCCATACACCAATGACAAAATCGGGGTCGAGAATATTGGTTGCCTGCGAAAGGCTTTTGCCATCTTTTTGCAACAAATTGATTGGAATTTTTAGGGCGATCGTGTGAACATTGTACCGGGCAAGCCCATCTTTGGGAGGGTTGACTGGGTTGCCGTCGGGCCGGAAGTTGCCCACATCGAACGCACCCGCCAGGTCGACAAAGAAAGGGTCATCGGCAGGGCCGCAGAATACTTTTTCGCCCGACGACGTTGTGGCAATTGCCTCCTCAATTAGTGTATTGTATGGTTTACCTAAACCAAGACCCGGCGTGTCGATAGAGCGCGGTCCAATGTTGTAGGCGGGCACGATTCCATTACTGACAATGGTTGAAAAGGGGCCGCCGTTTACGCTCTTTTCGCAAATGTAAGTGGTCTTCAGGTTTTGCTTACCCAGCCGGATATTAAAAAATGTGGTCGGGTCTTCGTTTCCTTTCGTAAACGTGAAACGGTACGTAATATCGTCCGTTGCTGTTGATGCTTTATTCTTAATATGTATCTCGTAGCGGATACGCTCGCCAAAGGTATAATAGTTGGGACCACCATCGGGTAACTGAAAAGGAATGTAGTTCGCGATGATGGTGATGGTATTCGGATCGTCCGGGCTTTTGAAGGCATAAACGTCGGTGTTATCGGCTAACGGATCAGTCGATATCAACGGGGCTTCGCGGTGGCTGGAAGCATAACTGACAACCGTCAGCAGTAGCAGGGCGCAACTAAGGAATAATATCCTCAGTCGGCTAATACACAAAGGAAACGTGTGCATACTATTCTTTTGTTTTAAGGTGAAAAAATAGACTCATCAACGGTAATGTAACTACTCAATTGACCAATAGGTTGTAAAGTAAATATATAACAACTAAATTTTAGTGATATTGGCTAACTTAATGTTAGAAGGGAAATTACTCAATTTTGAGCCAACGGTAACTTCTACGTATACATGGCTGTAGAGGAAATGTTATTTGTTAACCCATACTAAGTTTGCCTACTCAAAAGTAAATAAATTGTGCTTATTCAATAATTTATTTACTTTTTGGAACAGGATGCTTAGCCGCTCGTCAAGTGCAGACTTGAACAAATATACTCTCCTTGTCCATATATGGATTTTAGACCTGAGTATAATTCCTTAAAAAATATACTGACGTATAGAGGACATCGGTCGTAGTGGGCTATTCGGCCTGATTTTGCTGAAAAAATGAATAGTACGAAGAGAGGTAAACCATACTGAAGAAGGAGTAGTTTTATGAAGGTTATTTCCAGCAAAAAGCCCCCTCAGAATATCCGAAGGGGCTTTTTGCTGGAAATAATCAGATAGACTAACCAATTAGGCAGAGCTATTTTTCAGTTCTGCTCAGGCAGTCAGTATAAACTTACTATTGATCGATCATTTCGGCATCCGCCAGAATGTAATTGAGTTCGTAAATATTGTCAGCATTCAGCTTAAGGGTTCCCCGGAAGGTACGGCGCTCATCAGTTTTGAATTTCTTGTCGGTCTTCTTGAATTTTAATGACACGACCGATTCTGGTCCGGCGCCCCCGCAGAAAAAACAGGCACTGTACGGAAACGCCGACAGTACATAAATGTTCGATTCAAGGTCGACGGGTAACACATACCCCGTTAGTTCGACGGTTTTACCATTCAATTTCTGAATATTTTGCCCAAACGTAGGGTAAAGCATGTAAACCGACTCTTCGGCATACCACTTCTTTTTAAACGTAACATCGCGCAAGGTCTCCCACGACAGTTTTACGGGTTCAGCAGCAGCCAACACTGGCCGCTTTGGGTAAATCTGTTCTACTGGTGGCGCAGCCGGACGGAACGCCGGAGTTATAAATGAGACAACAAACAGGGCAAGCAGTAAACGCTTCATACGCTGGAATACGTTAACGATAAGTGAACAAAGGTAAAACTACAAAAAAGATTACTTTTACAGACTCATTTTGTTTCGATCACGCTGCCCGTGTCCGACTCACTTAACGATAACACCAAAGACAGTTCGGTAATTCCCGTTCGGTTTACCCGGCTCTACATGACGCTGCTTATTATTCTGGCTATCCTGCTGACGGTGGGCCAGGTACTAACGCAGTGGCGGCTTCGGGCGGTTCAGGACGAACTGTGGGTCATTCGATATACCGCTTTGCAACGACACCAGAGCCAGCAGATTGTGAAGCAGGTGCTTCAGTTAGCCGATGCGAACGAACAGCCTGATTTTTCCCGTAATGTGGCCGATTTGCGCCAGGTATTTCCCGTATTCGAGCGGTATCATTTACAGGGCCGTCAGGGTCAGGCCGACAATCCGAAAGTAAGCATTGTCAATTCTGATACCATTCAGCAATTGTACAAAGACATCTGGCCACAATTTAGCGCACTTCGTCAGGGTGCCCGCCGGTTGATGCGTTTACAGCGGTTTGGTGAAATTCAGCAGTCCGACGTTCAGGCCAGTATTGACCTGATGCTGGCAAACGAAAAACCATTTCTGGAGAAAATAGATGGTATCGTTCGGGAATACACGAGCGAACTGAGGGCCAAACTAAACCTCCTGCAATCCATTGAGTTTTATCTGTATCTGCTAACAGTGCTGGCTTTAGTAGGGATTGGTTTGTTGATTTTCCGGCCCGCAGCCCGAAAGCTAAAGCAAACCTTTGCCCAGTTGATTGAAGCTGAAAGCCAGACAACAGCCGCCAACAAAAAACTGCTGAGCGCCAACAAGTCACTGAAAGAAACCCGCCAGCAACTCTTTGAGGCCACGAAACTTCAATATCAGCAGCAAATTGACGAACAGAAATTACGGACGTCGTACCTGATTGCCGGTCAGGAAGAAGAGCGTAAACGCTTATCACGTGAACTTCATGACGGCTTGGGACAAATGCTCACGGCCATTAAACTACAAATTGAAGGACTGGAAACAACGCTGACCAGAGCAGCAGCAACTGAACAAATTTTACCGGCAACGTATGCCAAAAACCTTAAGACGTTAACTGGTTTGGTTACGCAGACTATTCAGGAAACCCGAACTATTTCGAATAACTTAATGCCCAGTGTATTAAGTGATTTTGGTATCGTGCCTGCTCTTAAAATGCTGGCTGAACAGGATCGTAGTGAAGCGATTGACGTAACCTTTGAAACAAACCTGACGACTGATACGTCCAGATTGGATAAAAACGTTGAGATTATGCTGTATCGCGTAACGCAGGAAGCCGTTAGCAATGCCGTCAGACACGCGAACCCATCTCATATCCATATTGCACTTAAAGAACGCGGGAATATATTACAACTGTTGGTAAGTGATAACGGACAGGGCTTTCAGGTATCGCAAAAAAAGCAACCCAGCTTAGTAGCCAAATCAAGCCTGAACGGCGAAGTAATGAAACATCGTCCTCCTTCGCAGGGATTACATAACATTCAGGAACGAACAAAACTGCTTAACGGTAAATTTAAACTTAACTCAGCACCCGGAAAGGGAACCAAGTTGCAGGTCAGTGTACCTTATCAACCGAATACTGCTCATCATGACGCCTATTAAATTAATGTTAGTCGACGACCACTCGATTGTTCGCGACGGAATACGACTCTTGCTGGAACAAGCTGACGGCCTGGAAATTATTGATGAAGCGAACGACGGCGAAGAGGCTCTGGATAAATTGAAGAATCACCAGGCAGAACCGGACCGTCTTCCGGAACTGATTCTGATGGACATCTCATTGCCGGGTATGTCGGGAATTCAGACGACGCAGGTAGTCAGTCGATTATATAAAAATGTGCGGGTGCTGATGCTTTCCATGCATAATAATGAAGACTATATTCTGCGATCGGTAGAGGCCGGAGCCTATGGGTATATTTTAAAAGATTCATCATCGGATGAGATGATTAAGGCGATTCGTACCATTGCCACTGGAGAGAAATATTTCAGTTCACCGGTGGCGTCGATTATTCTGAGCGGCTACATGCAGCAGTTGAAAAAAGGTAGCCGCCAGGGTCGTACCGAGCGTCAGTCGAAACTCTCGAATAAAGAGAAAGAGATTTTACAGTTCCTGGTCGATGGCATGAGCAGCCGCGAAATTGCCGAAAAACTCCAGCTTAGCGTCCGAACGGTCGATAATCACCGGGCAAATATGATGCGTCGGCTACAGGTGCGTAATGCCGCCGAACTGGTGCGGATGGCCGTAGAGGATAAGTTAATCTAAAGGAGCAGGGTGAGACCCAGGAAGCAATGCTGAAGGGTTGCGAAGTCGAAAATTGTTTTTTAGGTTTGCTTTCCAAACCGACACCAAACCGGTTTTTTACCTTTCTCGATTACTATATTTATAATGTAGATTTTGTCAACTAAAACCACTGTTTATCATGTCACTTCGCTTAGGAGATATTGCCCCCGATTTTGAGGCCGACACAACCCAGGGCCCTATTCATTTTCACGAGTGGCTGGGCAATTCGTGGGGTATGTTGTTCTCGCACCCCGCCGATTTCACGCCCGTTTGCACCACCGAACTGGGCAAAACAGCCCTGCTTAAAGATGAGTTTGGAAAGCGCAATGTAAAAGTTATTGCCGTATCGGTCGACGATCTGGAGTCGCACAATCGCTGGACACCCGATATTAAGGATGTGACCGGCTCGGAGGTGAATTTTCCGCTTATTGCCGACTCTGACCGGAAAGTTGCCGAACTCTACGACATGATTCACCCGAATGCCAGCGAAAAAACAACGGTTCGTTCAGTGTTTGTGATTGGCCCTGACAAAAAAATCAAATTGACACTAACCTATCCGGCTTCAACGGGGCGTAATTTTAACGAGTTGCTGCGTGTAATTGATTCGCTTCAATTGACAGCCGACTATCAGGTGGCTACACCGGCCGACTGGGTGGAAGGCGACGATGTGATCGTTACCTCCGCTGTTACGAACGATCAGTTGGAAGCTAAGTTTCCCAAAGGGGTTACGTTTGTGAAGCCTTATCTACGCACAACACCCCAACCAAACAAGTAAGTTATAAGGTTATTGAGGTGTAAGGTTATAAAGTTGAGCAGAACACATATAACAACTTTATAACCTTACAACCTATAACTTTATAACCAGTTCCAGAGTTATGTGCTTCAAGATAAACCAAAAATCTCACTGTTATGGCGAAGCACAAGAATAACAATCCTGAGCATACTGAAGGGCCAGTGGCTACTGCTATTGAAGAACAGACTGCCAAACTGCCGTCCGATATTTTTTTGTGGGCTTCTTTAGGGTCTATGGCGGTTTCCCTGTATTTGCAGGCAACCGGCGACAGGGACCGTAGTTTATTTGTTGGTCAATGGGCGGCTCCATTCCTGCTTCTTGGTGTATATAATAAGCTGGTCAAAGTGGAGGGTCACGACTGATGACAAACCAAAACGTATGAAACAAAAGCCTTCTGCACCGGTAGAGGGCTTTTTTGTGTCCCGTAGGTTTGGATTTTAAACCGTAATTTCGGGCCGTAAATAGACGTCTCTGCATGAAGTTTCGCGTTTTGTATAAACTCATCTCCCGACGATATGGCGTTTGGATTGCGCTGTTGCTGATCGTATTGGTAACGTTCTGGATTGTTCGTTTCCGCCGGCCTGATGCGATGAACTGGCAGTTTGTTCGTGCATTTGGCATACGGTTACCCATGCGTTATAGCATTCATGGCATCGACGTGTCGCGGCATAATGATCGAATCAACTGGGAGCGTGTTCGGCAGATGGAGGCCGGGGGCGTTCGGCTTCAGTTTGTGTTTATAAAAGCCACCGAAGGCGCAACCCTGACCGACAAACAGTTCGTTAAGAACTGGCAGGAAGCAAAAAAATCAACCCTGCGCCGGGGAGCGTATCATTTCTATCATCCTACTCGTGATCCGCTTAAACAAGCCACCAATTTTATTCGGCATGTCGACCTCGATGCGGGTGATTTTGCCCCCGTTGTCGATTTCGAGGTGATAAACGGCCAATCCGACGAAACGATAGTTGATGGCCTGCGGCTATGGCTCGAAACCGTTGAAAAGCACTACCAGGCCCGGCCCATTATTTACACCAACGGCAACCTGTACCGGCGCTATATCAAGGGAAATCTGGATGAATATCCACTCTGGATTGCTGATTATTCAACCCAACACCTCCGCCGGTATAACGCCGATAAACTCTATCTCTGGCAACATAATCAGAATGGCTGGGTGCAGGGAATTCGGGGGCAGGTCGACTTCAATGTGTTTGTCATGGACGAAAACCGGCTGCGGGATATCTGTCTATAAACCGTTTACCGTAGAGTCGGGTTTGACCGATCCGGAGGCCCCAGAATCTGACTCCATGATAAACAAAATTTCAGACGTTAACTTTGGTCAGGTCAGCAGGTCTGGCCAGCCAGTCTTTTGCTTTGGCACCAAATGCTTTCATGTGAGGCATTTGGGTGTGAGCCTCAAGCCCAGCTTCGTTGTCCCAACGTTCATGCATAATAAATCGCTCCGGGTGTTCCGTGCTTTCGTATAATTCATAAAGCTGGCAGGCGGCTTCAGTTCTTACGGCCTGAACGAGTTCGCGTAAGCTATTTTTAAGGTCTGTTTCGGCTCCCTGTCGGGCGGTGATCGTGGCAAACACTAAAAGAGGCATAACTAAGGGTTTTAATAGAAGTAGCAAAAAGAATTGGCCATGGTAATCTTATCGTTGCCAGATTTCCCAGGCTTTTTCGGCTTGTAACTCCAGCATCCGTAATCCGTTATGCACAGCACAGCCGCGTTCACGGCCAAGCTGCATAAATTTGGTTTCGGCAGGATTGTAAACCAAATCATAGAGCAGATGACGGCTGGTGAGTTGGTCATAGGGTAGGGCAGGAGCCTCGTCGATGTGTGGGTATGTGCCAACCGGCGAGCCGTTGATTAGGAGTGAGTAATCACCCAAAATGGTGGCTACCTCATCATACGTGAGCGTATTGCTGGTTTTGAAACGAGACACAACCGTGTATGAAATACCCAAATCCGCCAGTGCGACTGTAACAGCTTTGGAAGCTCCACCCGTGCCCAGTACAAGAGCCTGCATATCGGTTGGCGTCTGCCTGAGGAGCGTGAGCCAATCCGTCAGCGATTGCCGAAAGCCAAAATAATCGGAGTTATAACCCGTTCGGGAGCCATCCGCTTCCAGTTTAATGACATTTACGGCCCCAATTTTTTCGGCTGACTCATCTAATCGGTCTAAATAGGGCAGGACAGCCTGTTTATGCGGGATTGTTACATTTAACCCACGTAAGCCAGTCAGCGTGAGTAGGTCTGGCAAGGCCGCAAGACTGGGCATCTCAAATAAATCGTATCGACTATCGGTGATGCCATCACGGGCAAACTTCTCGGTGAAGTAACGTTGCGAAAACGAGTGGGTAAGCGGAAAACCGATGAGGCCGTAACGGGTCATGTCGTCAATTACTGGTTACTAAGTGATTGGTTAGTAGGTTATTGATAACTGATAATGTCGGTTTGTCAGTAACTACTAATCAAGCCCGTTTCTTAATAAATTGATAAATAATTGGCACTACCGATAGACCGACGATACCAAAAACGACTAATTCAAAGTTTTTTTGAACGATGGGGAAATTCCCGAAGAAGTAGCCTAATAGCGAAATGCTTGTCACCCATAGGATAGCTCCTAAAATACAGAATTTAATGTAGGTACCGTAGTTCATGCTGCCAGCGCCAGCCACAAAGGGCGCAATAGTCCGCACAATGGGGATAAACCGTGCGATAATGACGGTACGACCACCGTACTTTGCATAGAATTTTTCTGTTTCGGAAATATACTCCCGCTTAAAAAACAGGATTCGTTCGCGACTTTTGATGCGGTTACCAAGAAATTTCCCAACAAAATAGTTGACGTTATCGCCGAGGAGTGCAGCACCAATAAGGAGCGGGATAATGACCCAAACACTTAACTCGTTTGTTGGCCGGGCCGCTAAAGCTCCAGCCGCAAATAAGAGCGAATCGCCGGGGAGCAACGGCATAACAATCAGGCCCGTCTCGGTGAAAATAATCAGGAACAGGATGGCGTAGAGTAATATGCCGTACTCATTAGCCCATAAATCAAGGTAACGGTCAAGGTGCAATAAGAAATCGAACAATGATTTTATGATATCCATAGAAATTGTTAACTCACTACTAAAGACTATTTATTATTTATCAAGGAAATGGGTAAACGTATCACCACGCAGTCCTAACCGAATAGTTTCTAACGGAATAACTTCCTGAGGGGCAATATTGCCGAGATTGACGTTGGCTCCGAGGAGTTTAACAAACCACACCTGCTGTTCTTTTTGGGGGGCTTCCCACAAAATACTTTCAAAGGGAACCTGCGTTAGAATTTCTTCAACCAAGCCCTGCCGCACTTCGCCACTCGACCGAAACAGGCCCACTGTACCTCCTTCCCGGGCCTCGCCAATAACTTTCCAGGCACCCGCCTGCAACTCAGACTTCATTAACTGAATCCACTTATAAGGCGGAATAATCTTGGCTTCGTCTTTCGAGCCAACTTCCGAGAGCACAGTTACCTGCGTAGCCAGTTTCCGAATATATTCGCATTTATCATCCTGAACCATATCAATCGAGCCATCGGAGACCTCGGCATATTCCAACCCGTATTTATCTAATAACTTACGGTATTCCTCGAATTGATTGCGTACTACAAAAGCTTCAAATAAAGTGCCGCCAAAATAAACGGGCAGGCCCGCTTCGCGATAGATGGCTAACTTTTCTTTCAGATTTGGAGTAACGAATGACGTTGCCCAACCCAGTTTAATGATATCGGAATAGCCGGCAGAAGTAGACAAAAAATCTTCTACTTCCCGCAGGCTTAACCCTTTGTCCATAACCATCGTTAATCCACTCTGGCGAGGCTTTACGGTGCGGTCGGGTATCTGCGTAAGTGTATAATTCATCAGAAGTAATCGAGTAGGCGTAATGAAAAACGCCCAAAAGTAGCATAAGTCTTGAAAAACTCCCAAGAAAGTCTATAAATAATAGCATCCTACGGGTTTTCAACTTAGTTAAATGCTATTTTTGTCCGGTATGAATAACACAACGAATTCGCGCCTTGAACTCTGGCGCGCTCAGATTGGTCAAAACATAAATAATAGTCTGTCACCTTTCGGGCGCTGGCTCAATGGTATAATCCGTGAGGCTGATTATGGACGGTTAGTTGCTGATTTCACCATCCGTGATGAGATGACGAACCCAGCAGGTGTTTTGCATGGCGGTGTAGCTGCTGCTATACTGGATGATTTGGTAGGAACCATGGTTTTTATGCTTGGACGGGAGTACGCATACACATCAGTTAATTTAACAATTGATTATTTACACGCGGCCCGGGTGGGCGACGTCGTCAGCAGTACAGCCAATGTGGTGCGGGCAGGCAAAAACATTATTCACTGCGAAGGCCAAATTATGGCCCACGATGGTAAAATAGTTGCTAAATGCACAACAAATATGATTCAAACATCAGTAAAGCTGAGTTTGTAGATGAAATTTTTGATCGAATCAACTGTCGTTCAGAGGATAAGTCGTTATGAACAACAAGCAAACACCTGTACAGCCTCATTTACCAGACAGCAACGATTTATGAAATAAGCCAGGTTGGCGCATACTAGCCTACTATAGTAAAGAAGGAATGGGCATTCAAATCGGAACAACACAAACTAAATGGCAGTTTAATAGAAGAAAAATAGGAAGAACTAAGAAAATGTCATGAAAAAAATATTTGTTTGAGGTCAGAACAGGGAATTATTTTTTTATCACCTCATTATCACTATAATTGACCAATAATAGAAATTAAAGAAGTTTTGAGTATAGTTCAATCAAATTGGCAATGGTAGTGGCAGTGACCTGTGGCCCTTTCGTTGACCGTAATTTTTGTGAACGAATAACTTGCAGTGACAGCTAAAGTGTGTTATTTCGTGCTAATTATTGAAAAAATATGGGATAGATGAATTGACTTTTGCAAATCAGTCTTAACATTGCAGAAAAATCGTGGATGAGGGGCCATTTATTGGTGTACATCATTAAATGGTCTATGTGGCGAGGTCATTTTTGACCTCAACTTTAGGGAAAAAGGCATGTTTCGGGTAGTATTTCAGCTTTTTCAGGAACACAGAGAAACATTTACCCCGAAAATTAGTCTTATAGTGGGTTTAGCCCTTTTATGGATGGATAGCCAGCCGTTTGTGCGAAAAATCCATAGTTTAAATGGGTTTGCCATTCCCTAAGTTTCCATTGCCGCATTCGGAAGAACAACCATTAAATTAGAAACATTGCGTCAAATTAACTCAATAAGTATGCGAACATTTATCCAACAACACCCCATGAGGATGCTGGCTGGACTCGTGTTGCTAAGTTTTGCAATACCTTCTGTTAGTCTTGCTCAACAGGCTAACGACACGGTCCGGGTTCAACCCGCCACAGTAAGTCCATCAGCGACCGTTCCTTCCGGGAACTACACACGCGAAAATATCTATCGATTAGGTAAAGGTATTTATACCGATACCTTACGAAGAGGTGATTTCAAGGCACAGGCCAGTGATGTCGCCGAGCTGGATGACTGTGATACGACCTTCCAAACATTTATTTTAGTCCGGCGATTGTCGCCTTGGCGGGTAGGCTTGTTCGCGGGCCCCAACTTTGCGTATTGCGGTACTTGGGAGAATACATTCGGCCCCAACAAGCGCGATAACACCTTATATAATGGCGCTGGTTTTAATATCACCGGCAATGTCGATTATTTCCTTACGCCCGCTACTCGTCGGCTACGTTTTGCAGTAGGTGCCGCTTTTGGGTATCAGAACTATATAACGCGTAGTATCTATACCGATTATCTGTACAATCTGGCAGCATCACGTGGTTTCACCCGGGATCAGGTGACAATCCGGCAACGGGCTTCTGAAGATATGTTCCTGACCGTTGGTCCGGTTCTAACGTTCACCATTGCACGGAGCCGTCGAAATCCGGGTGCTACTACGTTCATTGAGGCCGCTGCAAGGGGCGGTTTGTTTCGTACAGAAGCTGCTACTATTACAGCCTTTACGCCATCTACACTGACACTGCCAAATGTTCCGTCTTTCGTCGAAGGTGGTGGACTTATTCGGTCAGTTAACCCCAGCACTCGCCTATATCACTTAGGTGCGTTAGGTTCGTTAGGGATTTTCTTCCCGCTACGGAATAACTGGAACATTGGTGTTCAGGGACAGGGATTCATTACGCAGTTGAACTATTTGATCATCAACGGAGTGGATGACCAACTCTACGAGTTTAAGCGTAAACACGGTGGTTTTAGTGCTGGTTTGGCTGTTCGGAAAGGGTTTATTCAGAAAAAACTTATCCCCAAAACACCAACCGTTTGCCCAACCTGCGACTCGATTCCTCAGTTGAACATCCGTTTCAACGGAGCTTCGCTTAAAGGTGCTTCGCTGTCCTTCGTTGATAGCACAAACGCGCAACAGTCAGCACCAGTTAATACAGCGGCTACGGCTCCCGTGATTAGCTGGCGTAGCACGACTCCGAATCCGAAAAACGAAACATTTACCGCTCGTTTATATTATCGTCCGGATTCGGTAGTTGCCGGTGCAACGGATCAGGTAATTGCTCAGTTAGAAAACACGACTGATACAACCCTGACATTCCCAGCCGCTTACTTCTCGAATGGTCAATTGAACCCTGGCTTCTACTACGTGACAGTTCACAACAAGCAAACGGCTAAATGTGGTACTTGCATGAGTGAAGTGGCAACGACGAGTTTCTCAAGCATTCGTCCAAGAATTACTACCCTGGCCGATTGCGAGTATCGTCACCGTCTGGAACGTTTAGAGGTATTCTACCGGACCCCTTACACACGTGAAGTGGCCAGTGTCTGCTACTGTAACGGGACAATTACCTCAGTAGGTGATACCGTTACTCGTCTTCGCTACCGTGGTCTGAACCGTCTCCTGGCTACTGCCGCGATTGAATTCGATACAAACACGGTCATTATGAACCTGAATGATCTGCCGGGCGGTTTAGCTCAGCAACTTCAGGCTGAGAAGGCTAAAATTGAAAGTGGTAATGCCATTCGCTTCAAAGGTCGCCGTGTACGTCCGCAAGTGCAGTACTTCCGCGCTGTATTCACGGTTACAAAACTGCCTTGCAATGGACAGCCTGAACAAACAGTGGGTAGCTTCAACACCACGATTAGCGACAACAGTTACTCAATTACTGACCTGAAGCCGCTAACAGATGCTCAGAAAACTAAACTGCTGGCTCCGCCTGCACCAGTTAAGAAAAGAGCAACCCGTCGCCGGGCTGGTAACAGCGGTCGCCGGTCGGATGTAATGTTCGGAGTTGAATAACCTAATAACTACTAATCAAAAAACCGGAGGCCAACGCTTCCGGTTTTTTGTTTTAACAGACTTAGCTTGATGCGTTTGCAGAGATGTCCGGTATTTCCCTTATTGATGGCGGATAGTTCGAGAAGCTAGTTTAGTTCTTCTTATATACCTTCCTGTTTAACCCCTGCTTATTGTGGAGGAGGCAGTACTTTCTTAGGATTTCACTCGTTCACAACGAGAGCCTTTCGGTTTGGCAAGTACATAAATGTTGAACTGCCACGTTATAAAATCGGTCTTTTGAGCTGATAGGTATCGCCTGTCTGTCGAATGCTTACAGGCAGATTTGCGGCTGTTTAGCTAACCTGATGCGACCAACGGAACAGATGAATTCAACAGTTTTTTCATTCTACAGGGCACTGGTTAATAAATTACTGTGGGTGATGTCAAATAGATGATGCTAAGCGTGTTTAACTTGTGGGCGGCTGGTTCAGGTGTATTGCGGGCGTAACTGTCGATGGATAAGTAGTTAATTTCGACAAATTTTGACGGGAGCGGTATACCCGGTTTAACTTGAGCCGGTGCCATTAGAGCCGTACTAAAAAAGGGATAAAGGCCAAAATAGCCCGAATTATACAGGTTCGCATCCCTCGATTCAACCTCACTATCTGATAATATACATGCGAAGTTTTTTATTGTTTACCCTTTTTCACTGGTTTACTACTATGCTGGACGCACAGCCCAACTCCTCAACTGCACCTACCGCTTCGGCTACAATGCACACGTATTCATTTCGATTAAGGCCTGGGCAAGATCTAAAAAAAGAAATAGAATCGGTCATTCGCCAGGAGCGGATCGAAGCTGGGGCGGTGCTAACCTGCGTTGGTAGTTTAACGGATGTAACCTTGCGACTGGCTAATCAGGAAAGCCAGACTGTGTGGCGAGGCCATTTTGAGATTGTTTCGCTGGTTGGAACACTCTCGACCGGCGGCAGTCATATTCATTTGTCCGTGTCGGATTCTACCGGGCGAACAGTGGGCGGCCATTTACTGGATGGCTGCAAAGTCTATACAACCGCTGAAGTGGTTATTGGCGTGATGCCCGATATCGTTTTTGCACGGGAGCCTGATCCTACGTCTGGCTATCGTGAATTGGTAATCCGGAAGAAAAAAAGAAAATAACCGCTAAAAAGCCATCCGATTGTGATGGCTTTTTAGCGGTTAAAATATTCATGAAAGATTCCTAATTACGCTTGCTCATCTCATCGCGGATTTTGGCGGCCCGCTCATATTCTTCGTTACCGAGGGCTTCTTCAAGCATGCGTTGGAGCTCTTCGGATGAAGCGTTTTTTAGTTGATCGCCAAATGACCGCGTTGACGACCGATTTGACGAACGCACAAGTTCTTCCTGCTCTTCTTCCTCATCGTTGCCGGTAGCCGTAATGCCTGCTTCAGACAAGATTGATTCATTGGTATAAATAGGCACGTCGAATCGAATGCCAATCGCAATCGCATCGGAGGGGCGGGCGTCAATGACCGACTCCCGAACACCGTCGAAGCAAACAATCTTGGCAAAGAAAATACCCTCACGTAAGGCTGAAATCATGATTTCACGAACCGTGAACTTGAATTGTTCGGCAAATTGCTTAAACAAATCATGCGTCATAGGTCGGTTTGGTACAATCTTTTCAATTTCGATTGCAATAGCCTGCGCTTCGAACATGCCGATAATGATGGGCAGCCGACGGTTGCCATATTCCTCACCTAACACCAGCGCAAATGAGCCTGACTGCGACTGACTGGGTGACAATCCTAATATTTCCAGCTTAATCTTATCCACGACGCGAATTTAACAAAAAGTCGTAAGCGATAGAGTCGGAAGTAAAAATAGCGGGTAATGTTACTAACAAATTTCCGACTTCATCGCCAATCACCTTTCTATAAAGCCTTCACCGCTTTCGTAAGGCGGGGTAGTATGTCGAAGACGTCGCCAACAATACCATAATCTGCCGACTTGAAAAACGGAGCGTCCGAGTCTTTATTAATAACTACGATTACCTTCGAGGAGTTTACGCCCGCCAAGTGCTGAATGGCGCCCGATATACCACAGGCAATGTACAGGTTCGGGCTGATTTTCAGACCGGTTTGGCCAACGTGCTCGGAGTGGGGCCGCCAATCCAGGTCAGATACTGGCTTTGAGCAGGCCGTAGCGGCATGAAGTGCTTTGGCCAGGTCTTCAACGAGCCCCCAGTTTTCAGGCCCTTTCAGTCCGCGTCCCGCCGATACCACAAAGTCGGCTTCGGGCAATAGGATATCACCTGACGATTTCTCTGTGCTCTTAACCGAAACGACAAAATCAGCATCGTTCAGCGCAGGCGTAAATGATTCGACGGAGGCCGTTGACTCAGTTTCTTTGGGCGTAATTGTATTTTTCTTGATCGCCAGAATTTTTACGTCGGCTTTCAGGTCGTTATAGGCAAATGCCTTACCGGTGTAGATGCTGCTTTTAACCCGAAACCCGTTCGACAAATCGGGCAGTTCAATAACGTTTGCGGCTAAACCAGCTTTAAGTTTACCGGCCAGCCGGGCCGTCATTGCATCGGCCAGCGATGACTTCGCCAGCACGATAACCTTGCTGCCTTCCTGTTGAGCAGCAGCGGCTACGACGGTAGCATAGGCCATGCCATTTGGCTCGTTTAGCTTCGCATCCGTTGCGTGCAGTACTTTGGTCGCTCCAAAGCGGCCCGCCGAAGCCAGCTCGGTGTCGTCGGCAACACCAGCTATGATAGCAGTAGCCGATGTGCCAGTCATTTCGGCAATTCTGGCTCCGTAAAAAATAGCTTCCTGAGAAGATTTCTTGAGTTTACCCTCGTCTAATTCGACAAATATGAGAACGGACATTTTAGTAAGAGTTATAAAGTCATAAGGTTGTAAAGTTGTATAGTCGTTCTGTCAGCGAGAACTTTCTAACTATAAAACTCTTCAACTATATAACTTTGGTTTAAATGACTTTTGCTTCGGTGCGGAGAAGTTGAATCAGTGTTTCTGCTTCGTCGGCTGAAATCATCTTTACAGCGCCACGCGGGGCCGGAAGTTCATAACTGCCAACGGTCGTAAGTTTATCGGTGCCAGTTGGCTCCACTATTTTGAGGGGTTTCGTGCGGGCCGTCATAATGCCGCGCATATTTGGAATTTTCCACTCGGCAATTGGCTCCTGACAGCCCAGCACAAGGGGAAGTTTAGCCTCCAGGCTTTCTTTGCCTCCTTCAATTTCGCGGGTGATTTTAGCCGTGTCGCCATCAAGGTCGAGGAGCATAACGGGTGAGATAGAGGGCATTCCGAGCATTTCACCTACGATGCCGTGAACTTGTCCGCCGTTATAATCAATGGATTCGCGGCCCATGAGAATCAGGTCATAGTTATTTTCTTTAGCGATGGCGGCAATCTGTTCGGCCACAAAGTAAGCATCGGTCGGCTCCGCATTTACCCGAATGGCATCATCGGCGCCAATGGCAAGGCACTTGCGGATAACAGGTTCGGAGTCGGCTTCGCCAACGTTCAGCACTGTAATCGAGGCCCCCATTTTTTCTTTCAGCTCAACGGCCCGCGCCAGCGCATAGTCGTCGTAGGGACCGGTAATAAAGGTTACACCCGCCTTGTTCAGTTTCGTGTTATTGTCGGTGAAGGCGATTTTGGTGGTGGTGTCGGGTACACTCGTCACACACACTAATATTTTCATGCTTTTGGGGGTTTTGTGGTTTTGGTAATGATTCGTCGGTCGTCGTTAGTTGGTCCAAATAATCGTTGAGCCACTTGCTTAATGACGACCGACTAACCGCTATTGACTAAATCACTACTTTTATGGCTCAAATCTACAAACATTATTAAAAAATAGTATGCACGCATACTATTTTTCTTGCACGATGAACAACGAACGTATTGAAGAACTAAGCCGATTTGTAGAAGAAGAACCCAATGAGCCATTCAATGTTTATGCACTGGCAATGGAATTTCTGAACGGTCGGCCAGAACAGGCACGCATCTACTTCGACCAGCTATTGATCAATCACCCGGACTATTTGCCGACCTATTACCATGCAGCCGCTCTGTATACCAAATTTGAGGAACGTGACCGGGCGGCTGAATTATACGAGAAAGGAATTGCGCTGGCTCAGGCGCAGAATAACCAAAAAACCCTTCAGGAATTGCAGCGGGCGCAGCAGGCCTTTGAAGACGATGAAGATGAATGGTAACAAATTAAACGTTTCAACCGGCCCGGCGGCCCGGTTGAAACAAACATTACCGTCGGCGTGTCGGTCTCTGTTCTACTAAATTTTGTTTGAACAACAAAGGGACAGTAGCCTGTTCGGGCAGGGTGTAATTAATTGCCAGATAACGTGCTCCCGCCACTTTGGGTAGATACACAAATCCCCGCACTGATTCGCCGGAGGCAAGTGTAGTTGCTTTCAGGGCCAGTTCGCGCCAGCGATATTCTTCATAATCGTATCGCTGCATTCGATCGGCGAAGGTGCCGTGGTCGATGGCGCGTTTGATGGCAATACCCTGATAGATACCATAATGTATTGCCCGGTTATTGCCGTACTCGCGGTAGGAACGACTATTGGCTGAGGAAGACACATCCGACGCAACAGCCGCTACCATTAGAATCGTATTGAGGACTTTAGCCCGTTTCAGGCGTTTTTCTTCCTGCTTACGTTTCAGAGTCAAACGCCCGGCTTCGTAGGCGGGGTCGGCGGCTGTGCGGTTAAGCGTCAGGCCTGGGTTGACAGGGTCAGAGAGGGTATCCTGAGCAGCACCGAGCGCAACGAAATGAAAATCGGCGGGGTTAACCTCAATTGGGTAGTCGGTATGGTTTTTTACTTCGATATCCAGCGTAACAAATTCTAAATCTTCCCGCTCGAAGGAGGCCACTACACCCACGCCATTCTGCTCGGCTTTGGTGACCGGACGACCCTCTATTCGGGTTACATCACCCGACACCGGCTCAAGCACGTAAGTCGTAACGGTTGGGGCGCAACCGCTCACTAAGCCGGATATAAGGCCAACGCTAAGTATAAAGTTCAAACTGGAAAAAGGCTTCATCAGGTATATGTATTGACGCAATGGGGTCGCTTTACTACCTGTAAAGTTACGCAACAGGACAATTCGGTAGTGTTAAAAACAGGTTAGTTTTTTATGGATGGCTAATTACGCTTACCGTTGGATAAATTGCCGGTAAGGCATTGCCATTCAGTGGGTTAAAATTGACAATTTCAACCGGAAAACCCGTCAGCACCTACCTATGTACTACCGGAAATTCGCTCCATCTACGCCCTTATCGTCCTTCGTTGAGTGTTACTTCGTGTGGGAAAAACGCGAAACGCTTGCCAATCCGTTGTGCATCGAGTCGCCCCCAACGGGCTTTGCGTCCATGATGTTTAACTATGGCGATGTCTATCGGGTCGATACTGGTAAACACGAATCATTGGCAGCGCCGTCGGCTTTCCTGACCGGACAGGCCACGCAAAGCTATACTCTAAACCTCAGTGGGCGCGTTGGTATGGTGGGTATTGTTTTTAAACCCGCGGGCGTATCGTCGTTGTTTGGCCTGCCCATGTATGAGTTCACCAACGAACGAATCAACCTGGCCGATGCACTGGGAAAAACGTTCACGTTCCTGCACGAGCAAATTATGGAAGCTGATGGCCCACTGGCGCGGGTTCGGTTGCTCGATCAGTTTCTGAATCGTCAGCTACTCAAAAAAGGCAGCACATTTGACCGGACAGACTTTGCCGCGAACCTGATTGTGGACCGAAAAGGCATCGTGAATGTGGGCGAACTGATGACCGATTTATACGTTTGTCGGCGGCAGTTTGAGCGGCATTTTTTGCAGAAAGTCGGGGTCAGCCCGAAATATTACGCCCGTATTCGGCGCGTTGGCTTTCTCTGCGCCCAGTTAGCTACTCAACGCTGGCAGGTGACCGACTGGCACGATCTGATTTATGAGTGCGGCTATTATGACCAGTCGCATTTCATCCGGGAGTTCACCCAGTTTATGGGCAAGCGGCCAACCCATTACGTGAAGGATAACCTCGAACTGACAAATTATTTATCCTGAGCGAATGTCGCATTTTTACAATTTCTGCACCTGAGTCTCTCATAGCTTTGCCATCGAATCCACGTAAACGATACGATGATGAAGCAATTTCTGATCCTCTTCACGCTGCTACCCGTTCTGGCCTTTGAGTCCGACGAGCCGGTTAGCAAACTCAATGGTGCGTTCCGTCAGACAAAAAACAAGTACGGAGCCATGACCGAATGGAAAACCCGTGATTCGGTCACGGCCATTAAGGTTTTCCGGGACGGTTACTGGTTCAGTGCCTCCTACGATGACAAACGCCGGGGGCGCTACGATGAAAAAATAGCGGGTGTTAAGCTGTTTAATGGGGCCTGTGGTGGTACCTATGAACTCAAAAATGGGAAGTACATTGAGAAAGTGAATTTCTACTCCTGGGATTCCACGGCGGTCGGCAATGTCTTTACATTCGACTACAAAATTAGCCAGAAGCAATACGAGCAGTTTGGCGTTATGAACTCCGGGAAGTATCAGAACTACCCCATTAATGAAGTCAGCGAACGGGTCAGGGTCAGTGAACCGCTGAAAAATGCGGGCCTGGAAGGGGTTTGGTTCATGAAAGAAGGTGATTGGGGTGGGGTAGAGCGTTTGGGCGAAGGCAAGTATAAACACATGCAGGTGGTTAAGGTGTTCAGCTACCCAATGGTCGTTTATGCTTACTACAACCCTGCTACCCGGCAGTTCGACGGCGCAGGCGGAGCCACGTACCAGTTCGATGGAAAAACGCTGACTGAAACCAACGAGTTCTGGTCATGGCAACCCGATGGTAAACGAAAGGGAAATGCCGAGAAGTTTACCGTTTCGCTCGAAAATGGTCAATACGTGCAGCAGGGGTGGGAAGGAAAACTGCGGGAAGTATTTGCCAAAGCGCCGGCACCGGCAAAGTAATCTTATATTATTCACTCATATCAGCTTATTGCCATGCGAATTCTACTTACTCTGTGTTTTGCTTTTTCGCTGATGATCCCGGCAACATATGCCCAGAAACTCTGGACCGAGGCCGACCGGAAATACACGGTCGATAACCTCAAACGCACCCGCGATGACCTTACCCGCGAAACCGAAAATCTGACCAATGCTCAGTGGCAGTTTCACGAAACGCCCGACCGCTGGAGTATTGCCGAAGTGGTGGAACACCTGGCCCTTTGGGAGATTATCTGGGCGCGCGAAATCGGAATGGGTATCCGCAACACCCCCCGCCCTGATCTTATAGCGACCAGCAACCCGGATAGTTATTACCATGATTTCATTATGGAGGCCAACGCGCACAAGTCTCCCGATTTTTCGCGGCCAACGGGTTTTATTCAGGGAAAAAATAATTTGACATTTTTCCGGCGGCTTCGCGATCAGGCCATTGGCTTTGCCGATACAACGCAGGCCGACATGCGGGCGCAGTTTGAACTAACGGCCACAAAATTCCCGCGCAATATGCACCAGGTGTACATTTACCAGTGGGGACACGTGGACCGGCATTTGCGGCAGATTCGTAAAATCAAGGAACATACAAATTACCCTAAAGAAACAGCTTTGACGAAATAAACACACTTAAAACTATGGAAACGCTCAGCAAAACTGACCTTACCGAACAGACCCGAAAGGGTGCGTGTCTGGCTTTCTTTTCGGCTTATCAGGACCTGGATACAGCCCGCATGATACAACTCGCCACGCCCGATGCAACCGTGCATTTTCAACCCATGGGCGACGATGGAAAAGGGTCGTTCTGGGAGTTTGGCAAGACTGTCTGGCAACTGATCATGGATAGCTTTCCCAACGTTGATAATACCGTTGACAGCATGACCACCGAAGGCGATACCGTTACGGCACATGTAGCTATTTTTGGGAAACAGAATCAGGATTTTATGGGAATCACCAACAGAGGTTTGCCATTCAACAGCGATCATGTTTTCGTATTTCAGTTCGATAATGCTGACCGTATTACCCATCTCGATATTAATTGGGATCATGCCCATTTTAGCCGACAATTAGGGGCCTGATTTTTGCCGCAAATACAGGGATTTCTATAGTAAAATGGGATTGACTGCTCTGTGCAGTCAATCCCATTTTATTGATACAGTGGTAGATAGCGTATGCGTAGCCAAGCTACGAAGGAGTAAATTTGATCCGTTCACTCAATAATTAGTTCTGAATCAGTAGAGAAAAGAAAAAGGGAATAAAAATTGCTGTACTTTTTAGACTTGATAACCAGTGCTGCTATGAAAATGTATACACTAACTATAGGCCTGTTCGCTATCGGCCTGGCTGCTCAAACCTTCGCCCAAAGCCAGATCATTACCCCTAACGATCAGGTGGTCAGTTTCCAGTCGCCGAATGGCACCAATAATCTGTTTATTGGCCAGAGTACCAGTGCGGTTATCGGTGGCACTTTCAACACATTTATAGGTAGTCAGGCCGGGCAGGGCAATACAACCGGTTCCTACAACACGTATTTTGGCTACAAAGCGGGTTTCCCCAATACCATAGGAAGCCATAATACATTTGTTGGCTACGAAGCCGGTAAGCTCAATACCGATGGGAACGATAACGTATTTATCGGTTATAACGCGGGGCAGGGCAGTCGGCGGGGGCAGCGCAATTTGTTGATCGGGCCTAATGCGGGATTCGATGGGACGGATGGGCAGGACAATACGTTGCTGGGAGCCAACGCGGTTGGGGTAGGGGTAGGCTTATCGAACGCAACGGCCATTGGGGCCAACGCCCGTGTGCTGAGCAGTAATGCGCTGGTGCTGGGCAATAATGTCAACGTCGGCATTGGCACATCAACTCCGCAGAACCGGCTTGAATTAACCGCCGGTGCCGATGGTCGTAGTGGTCTCCGGCTGACGAACCTGACAGCCAACTCGCCCGCTTCCAGCGAAATAGCTGGTAAGTTTCTGACCGTCAGTGAGAAGGGCGATGTTACACTGGCTGGTCGGCTGTCGGCCTTTGTTATGCACGTGCAGCCAGCATCTGAGCAGCAGTGGGCCGATCACGTATTTGCACCTGCCTATCGCCTGAAGCCCCTGGCCGAAATAGAGCAGTACATCCGCCAATACAAACATCTGCCCGATATGCCCAGCGCCAGCGAGATGGTGAAACAGGGTGCCGACCTGACCACCTTACTGGCTACATTGGTGAAACAAAATGAAGAACTTACCCTGCGCCTGATTGAGCAGCAGAAGCGCATCGAACGACTCGAACAGCAGAATCGTCAGCTTAGGAAATAGCCGGGTGCGGGAGGCAGGGATTATGCGCCCTGCTCACGTTCCCTGAAATGCCAGCCAGACATTCCACAGGCCCAGTATAGCGGTAACAACAACCACCAGGCCCATGCCTATATTTTGCGGCACGGAGTTGCGGTAGGTGTTGCCTAATAACGTTTGGTTATTGACAGCGGCAAACAGAAAAATTGTCACAAAGGGAAGCAAAATACCATTTATGGCCTGAACGGCCACGATTATTGGTATCGGCGTAGCGTTTAAAAAACCAAAAAGCAGGCCCGTCGTCATGACCAGAAGCCAGATGAGCCGATAGGTAGGCGAATTTTTGCGGACTCCCAGCAAACTTTGCGCCGTAATGGCAGCCGCCAGTGGAGCCGTCAGCGACGAAGCAAATCCAGCCGCAAACAAGCCAAAGGCAAACAACGTCCCTGCCCAGGTACCGAGCCGTTCGGTTAACACCTGCGCCATGTGCGGATACGAGAAATCGCCGGGAATGAGCAGCCCGGCCAGTAGCAGCACCACCGATATAATACCACCCAGCACCACGGCCACCCAGATGCCCAGCCGCATTTCACTCAATGATTGCCCCGATACAATACTCGATCCAAAGAATAAATTGTAAGGAACAATGGTCGTTCCGATCAAACTGTTGATCAGCAACAGTGAGCCATCTGGAATTGTGGGAACAACCAGGGCAGTGGTTAGTTCTGAAGGGGATACGGGCGCACCGAAAGCGACGTAAATAAAAGCGCCACCCATTGCAAAGACAATCAGCCCCAGAAAATTAGCTAAACCCTGCGTTGAACCGATCCACAGCAACGTTATGCAGACCAGCCCAACCACAACGGTTAGGAATGGGACTGGTAGGCCCGTCAGTAGCTTAAGACCCGAAACGGTTCCAAGAATGTTGCCCGCCTGGTAGGCTGCACAGCCCAGAAAGATAGCCAGAAACAACGCCCAGGCTACCCAGCGGCCCCGCACTCCGACGTAGGTTTGCCGAATAACCTGCCCCAAATCCTGACCAGTAGCAATGGTAATTCGGGCGGCTGCCTCCTGTAGCCAGACCGTACCTAAGGTGGCGAAAGTCAGCACCCAAAGCAGTTGGAGGCCATATTTCGACCCGGCTATGGCGCAGGCCGTAACTGAACCAGGACCAATAAACGCGGCTGAAATAACTGACCAGAAGAGTACACTGCCGAGGCCAGAGCGAAGGGAGAGGGATTTAGGCACTTATAGAATGATGAATGATGAATGTAGGCAATAACAACATAATTCATCATTCATCATTCATAATTAAGAAAGGTACTTCCGCAACATCCAGGCCATCGCTTCGTGGGCTTCCATAAGGCCCGTCAGGAAATCAGCCGTACCGGCGTCGTTTAATTCTTCGTCACACTTCTCAACATCTTCGCGCAGTTCACGAACGATCTGCTCATGGTCGGCCAGCAGATTTTTGAACATATCGGGCGTTCCTTTGGGCTTTCCGGCATCTTCTTTCAGGCTCGTGTTATGAATAAACTCGGCCATTGTTGCCAGTGGCGTACCGCCCAACTGCCGGATTCGCTCGGCTACTTCGTCAATCTCCGCTTCAATGGCTTTATACTGCTTCTCAAAGAATTTATGGTATTCCATGAAATTTGGCCCGGCCACATTCCAGTGATACTTGCGTGTTTTGATGTAAAGGACGTGCAGGTCCGACAGAAAGTCATTTAGCAATACGTTGTCCTGTTTGAGGACATCTTTTTCGAGACCAATATTGGGTTCCATAAGGATAACGTGAGTTTAAATAGAAATTAGTTTGGTGAGTAACCATGACATTCACCCACCTGAATAACCGCTAAGTATCCCGTTTGTTTCGTTATCCGAGTAAGCCCGCAAATACATCGCGCGCGTAGGCCAAATCCTGTTTATGGGCTTCTACCGGCCCCATTGTGTTAGGCGAACCTTTCTCTAAACACTGCTCCAGCACTAACAGGGGTTTCACACCCTGCGCTTTCAGGTCGGCGGCCAACCGCCGGTAGTCGATGTCGCCATCGCTGAAGGTTTCCTGCCAGATTCCATTTTTTGATTGCCGTATGTGTACTTCCATAACCCGTTTGCCGTATAATTTGACTACATCGAACAACGCCACCTGCGAATTGCCCGACCCCCTATACACCCAATGGGCGTCTAAACAAAGCGACACGTTTTTGGGGTCGGTGGCCAGCAGCATGTGGTGAAATTCGCGGGCGGCCTGTCGATGTTCGGGCGCATGGGTATGGTAGGCCAGGGTGATGCCCCGCTTGCGGAGTTCAGCGCCCAGCCGGTCAAGGTTTTTGGCCTGTTCAGTTAAATCGGCGTCGGTTTTGTCGTCCTCGGTGCCCCACTTGATGGGATTTGGATTTGTTACGATGGTACGCGCCCCCAGTGGTTTAGCCGCATCGGCGATGGCCAGCACCGAATCGATGGATTTTTGCGCGTCGTCGGCCAGGTGAAGCGAACTGTTAACGTACAACGATAGCATCGCCAGTTTATACCTGATCAGGTACGGAGCCAGCTTTTTAACTTCGTCAGCCGTATTAAACGATGGTTCATAGGCGGTCAGGCCGGTTTTAACATACTCACTCAGCGATGCGTCGGGATCGGCCATCCACTGCTTTTGCTCACGCCCGTAGAACGTTCCCCAAGTATAAGCGTTGCAGGAAATGGGCATCGGTCTATCCAGCGATTCAGCAATAACGGATTGATTAGTAACTACGAATGAGACCCCGCTAAGAGCCGTTAGTGAGGTTAGAAAGTGGCGACGATTAATAGGCATAAAGCAACGGTTTTTGAGCAATAGAAACTGATTCAGATAACGACCCGACGCGGCTGTTCTACTCATCGGGCCGAAAAGCACCCTCCCAAATTACTGCTGGCGGTATTCATGTATTGTCGATGAACGCACTACACTTTTGCTATGAAGCCAGGCCTGTAACATGGGTAGTATCAGGGTAACGTAATAAGGTTGTTGCTGCTGCCTGGGCCTACCGTTGCGGTTTCAGCTCACATATTAACAGGCTAAGCCTCTTCTGGTAAACATAAACGTCTGTATTTGGAGCAGCTTCTTACTATAATAATAGAACGCTGATTTTTATGATTGATAAGGTTTGTTATGATTTAATAGAGTAAAAAAGAGAATAATTTATTAGAATAATCTAAAAAAATTAGTGAAAATCATACCTGTCATAAAAATCAGCGTTCTATTGACTTGAAGAAAGTGAATAGTGTACAGATAGTAAAAAAAATGAATATTTAGTGTGAAGTCAGTAAAGAATTTAAAAATCAAATTTCTATATTTGGATACTGTTGCCTACAGAGGTACTGGGCTATAGCAGCGAATGACACCTGCCAGGCTGGTTATTTAGCTCATAAATTCATCCTGCGATTAGTCAAAACGTGTTATTATTTAGCAAAATTGTATTACATAAACCAGATAGACATAGCCTATATTTGACAATTGCCAACAATCGCTGTAGTGAACAGAATTGGTAGTACAAACCTTACTCTTAACTATTTCACAATTATGCGGAAACACTTACTTTATCTCAAAATCCTTTTTCTCTCCCTTTTGACCACGCTCGGCTTTGCTCAGAGTTCGGAAGTGAGAGGCCGTGTCACCGGCGAAGGAGGTACGCCCATCTACGGAGCCAACGTAGTGGTAAAGGGTAGCCGGCAGGGAGCCGTCACCGATGACAAAGGAGACTATCGATTACAGGTACCTAAGGGGTCGACGCTCACAGTTAGTTTTATTGGCTATGTGGCTAAAGACGTTGCTGTTGGCAATAGTACTGTACTCGATATATCGCTGGCCCCGCAATCGTCGGTTCTCGACGAAGTTGTTGTTACGGCCCTGGGCATTAAGCGGGAGAAAAAAGCGTTGGGCTATGCCATTTCTGAAGTGAAAGGAGAGGAACTGACCCAGGCCCGAACGGTTAACTTAGCAAACAACCTGCAGGGCCGCGTGGCTGGTCTGAACATTGCCAACACCGCAACAGGACCGGGTGGCTCAGCCCGGATTATCATTCGGGGCAATGGCTCGATTTCGGGCAATAACCAGCCTTTGATTGTCGTGGATGGCACACCCATCAACAACGATAACTTAGGCGCTGCCGGCATGTGGGGCGGTGGCGACAGTGGCGACGGTATTTCCAGCCTTAACCCCGATGAAATCGAAACCATCAGCGTGCTGAAAGGCGCTACCGCTTCGGCCCTGTATGGATCGAGGGCGTCGAACGGCGTTATTCTGGTGACTACCAAAGGCGGCAAAGCCAACAAAGGTATCGGTGTTGAAATTAATAGTAACTACGTGGCCGAGAACCTGTTACTGCCAACCTATAAAGATTATCAGTATGAATACGGTGCAGGTAACAACGGCATTAAACCGACAACTATTGCCGAAGCCCTGACGTCGAATAGCTGGGGGACCAAATTGGATGGGTCGTCTACGATTAATTTCGATGGCGTATCGAGGCCTTATTCAGCCTACCGCGATAATCAGTCGAAGTTTTACCGGACGGGCAGTACGTTTACGAACTCAGTCGCGCTTACCGGCGCTACGGAAAGTATTACGTACCGCCTGTCGATGAATGACCTCAACAACCAATCGGTTATTCCGAACAGTGGGCTTCGCCGGAACAATTTTGCGCTGAATGTTAACGCGAATTTGGGGTCAAAGCTATCCATCGTGACGAATGTCAAGTATATTCTGGAGCGAACCAAAAACCGCCCCCGCTTATCGGATTCGCCGGGTAGTGCTACCTACGCCCTCAATGCTATGCCCACTTCGCTGGACATAGCGTCCTTAGAAGCAAGCCAGTACAATGCCGATGGTTCCGAAAAAACCTGGTCAGATAATATTTATATCCAGAATCCTTACGTGGCTGCTTACGGCTGGCGGCAGGAAGATAAAAAAGGCCGGATTATTGGCGTTATCGAACCGCGTTACAATTTTACCGACTGGCTGTTTTTGCGGGGCCGCTTAGGCTTCGATAACTTCAACTACCGCAACCTGACGATCACGCCCTATGGAACGCCGTTTCAGACACGCGGAGGCATGGGCGTTACGAACCGCAACTTTACCGAAACGAACACCGAATTGTTGCTGGGGGTAAACCGGAAATTCGCCGACCGCTTTGGCATCAATGCCCTGTTTGGCGGTAACCTGATGCGTCAGGTGTATCAGAACTCAAACTACGGCGGTAATAACTTTAACATTCCCTTCTTCTACGACATCTCGAACATCGACCCAGCGGCCCGCAATTCCAGCGAAAACTACATCGAAAAACGAATTAATTCGGTGTATGGATCCGCTGAGTTCTCCTATAACAATTACCTGTTCATAACGGCTACGGCCCGCAATGACTGGTTCTCGACCCTGGCAGCGGGCAACAACAGCATCCTGTATCCGTCGGTAGGAGGCAGCTTTGTGCTTTCAGAAGCGGTTAAAATGCCCAAAGCCATCAATTATCTGAAACTCAGAGGGTCCTGGGCACAGGCCGGGGGTGACACCGACCCGTATAATCTGTCGCTCTATTATGGCCTGGTTGGCGCTCATTTAGGCGCTCCGCTGGCGCAGATCAATGGCGACCGGGTGCCAAACTCCAACCTACAGCCACTGACCTCGACCACGTCGGAAGCAGGTCTGGAAGCGCGTCTGTTTAACAACAAACTGGGTATCGACTTTGCCGTGTATACCCGCAAAACCACCAACGACATTGTGGGAGCCACCATATCCAATACATCGGGCTACAACAGTGCGTTGTTCAACGTCGGCGAGATTTCTAACAGAGGCATCGAACTCCTGCTAACCTACCGCGTAGCCGGAGGCAAAGACTTTAGTTGGGATGCGTCGTTCAACATGGGCTACAACAAAAGCGAAGTAGTAAGCCTGTATGGTAACCTGACCACCCTGCGCGTAGACGAAAACCGTACCCGGATTGCTTATATTCACCAGGACGTGGGCCTGCCCTACAGCCAGGTGAAAGGATTTACCTACAAGCGCAGTACGACTGGAGCCATCGTTTATGACTCGCAGGGCTACCCCATGCAGGGCGATCTGGTCAACTTTGGCACGGGCGTTGCACCCACTACACTTGGGTTTAATAATTCCTTCCGGTACAAAGGCATTGGTCTTAGCTTCCTGATTGATGGCAAATTTGGGGGAGTACTTTACTCTGGAACCAATGCGTATGCCAACAATCGCGGTTTGCTCAACACCACACTCGAAGGGCGCGAAACGGGTATTGTTGGCGTGGGAGTAAACGAGAAAGGCGAGCCGAATGCAGTGAGAGTTCCAGCGCAGCAGTACTACCAGCGCCTGTTTAACATTGCCGATCCGTTTGTGTACAGTGCCGACTTCCTCAAACTCCGTCAGGTCATTATCGACTACACGCTTCCGGCGAAGGTGTTTGCCAGAACGCCAATCAAAGGAGCGTCTATCTCGCTCGTTGGGCGCAACTTAGCCATCCTGATGAAGCACACCCCGAACATCGACCCCGAATCGACGTATAACAACTCGAACGCGCAGGGGCTTGAACTGGCAGGTGTACCGGCCACCCGGACGGTGGGGGTTAATTTGAATCTGAAATTTTAAAACAGTTTCAGATTCCAGGTTTCAGGTTGGCTGATCATGCGAAAACAACTGTGCCGGTGCGGTCGGCTAATCTGAAACCTGGAACCTGAAATGTCCAACCCTCTTTAACGAAATTTCGATATGTTACGTAAACTATTCATAAGTATCACTCTTTTGGCCAGTCTGGGCGCGTGTACGAAGGATTTTGAGACCATCAACGTCAATCCAAACGCCCCGGCGGCCGTTCCGCTGGACTACCTGTTGTCGGCCTCGACGCTGTATATTCCGGGAGCGGCTGGTGATCCGGGCTATAAATCCTGGCGGGCCAATTTCATTTATGCCTCCACGGTCATTCAGCAGATGTCGTCGGTTGAGGTTGGTTTCTATCGCGGAACCGTCTATACCTACCAGGGCGATTTGAGCGAAGCCTATTTTGTGAATTCCTATCCGAATTCAATCAAAAACCTGGTCAACCTGATTACGCTGGCTAAAGCCGATCCGAAAAATGTAAATATTCTCTCGATGGCCCGCATTCTGCGCGTTGTGGAGATGGCTATTCTGACGGATCTGTATGGCGATGTGCCGTACACCGAAGCAGGTTTAGGTTTTCTGAATGGCATTTTCTCGCCGAAATACGACGCTCAGAAAGACATTTATGCCGACATGCTGAAAGAACTGGATGAAGCTGGTAAGGCGCTCAGCGCCAGTGCCTACATTCCTAAGACAGCCGACTTTCTGTATGCGGGCGATTTGGATAAATGGAAAAAGGCCGCTAATTCGCTGATGCTTCGACTGGCCATGCGGATGCAGAAGGTAGATGCTGCGGCTGCTCAAACCTGGGCCAAAAAAGCCATCGACGGTGGTATCATGGCCAGCAACGACGATACCTTTGCCATCAAATTCTCCAACACGGGAGCGGGTACCAACTCGAACGCCAATTCGTGGAACCTGGGGGCTGGCCGGGGTATTGCAGCCGGTAATAACATTCAATGGGCCAAAACATTCATTGATGCGATGAAAGCCCGCAAAGACCCACGTTTGCCCGTCATTGCTGCCCTGAAAAGTGGCGACCGGACCGTAGCCAAACAGCGCGGCATTCCGCCCGGAACGGACCCTACCGGCTTAAAAGCCCTCGACGAAACCAATTTGGATAACTATTCGCGGGTGGCCCCGAATATGTACGCGCTGGACAATCCGTTCTTCATCATGACCCACGCCGAAGCCCGGTTGCTGAAAGCCGAAGCCATTGAGCGGGGCTGGGCAACCGGAACGGCCAAAGCCGAATTTGACGCCGGACAGGCAGCGGGTCTTCGGCAGTTGACCGTGTATGCTGGCACGATTGCTGATGCCGACGTGGCTACGTATGCGGCTGCTAATCCGTATCCGGCGGGCGCACTGGATGCAAAAATGAACGCCATCCATACCGAAATGTGGCTCATTACGGGGTCAGTGCTCAACCACATTGAGGGCTGGTCGAACTGGCGCCGAACGGGCTATCCCGTTCTGACTCCGGTAAATTATCCCGGCAACGAAACCAACGGGCAGATTCCGCGCCGGTTGCGCTATCCGCAGGGCGAACCGGGTATCAATCCCAATATTCAGGCAGCCATCACGCGGCAGGGGCCGGATTTGTTTACGACCCGTGTTTGGTGGGATAAGCAGTAATCCCCTCGCCCCTGGAGCCGGGGTGGTCCGGCGTTCCAGTGAGGGAGAGTTCAACCTGAGAAAAATGCCTTCAGCATCTGGAGGCATTTTTCTTGTTATCTTAGTCGATTATACGGCCTGTTGCCAGGTAACTTAACGCATGAAGTTCATTTATTTTCTTATCCTGATTTTGCTCGTTGCCGGCTGTAAAAGCAAATCGTCTGATTCGATGTTTACCCGGTTAACTGCCGACGACACACATATCGAATTCGCGAATACGCTTCAGGAAACCGAAAAAGACAACGTTCTCAACTACGAATATTTTTATAATGGCGGGGGCGTGGCAGCCGCCGATTTCAACAACGATGGCCTGATTGATTTGTACTTCACCGCCAATCAGGGTGCGGATAAATTGTATCTGAACGAAGGAAAACTGTCGTTCAAAGACATCACCAACGAGGCCGGTATAACCTGGCACGGCGAGTGGAAAACCGGGGTAACCGTGGTTGATATTAACAACGACGGCTGGCAGGATTTGTACGTATCCGTTTCGGGCAACATCAGCAAACCGGCGCTGCGTCGGCATAAACTTTATATCAACAACAAAAATGGCCGCAACGGTGTGCCTTCCTTCACTGACCGGGCTGCCGACTACGGGCTTGACCTGACGACCTACGCTACCCAGGCCGCTTTTTTCGACTATGACCGGGATGGCGACTTAGACGTTTACCTGCTCAATCATAACGTAAAGGATTTCAAACGCTTCGATGCAGACGCAATTCATGCCATGCGCGATTCGCTGGCCGGTCATCGGCTGATGCGAAACGACGGGCCGAACCGGAAATTTGTGGACGTGAGCATTCAGGCGGGCATTAAAGGGAATCCAATCGGTTTTGGGCTGGGTATTCATACCGCCGATTTGAACGGGGATGGCTGGACAGATATTTACGTTTCCAATGATTACCTGGAAGAAGATTATCTGTATCTGAATAATAAAAACGGGACGTTTACCGATGTTGTGAAGCTGGCAACGGGTCATGTGAGTTACTTTTCGATGGGCAACGATGTGGGCGATATCAACAACGATTTGCTGCCCGACATCGTCACGATGGATATGCTGCCCGAAGACAACAAACGGCAGAAACTGTTGTTTGGCCCTGATAAGTACGAAGCCTACCTGTCGATGCTCCGCAATGGATTCCATCCCGAAGTAATGCGGAATATGCTGCAACTGAATATGGGCACGGAGCCGGGAGCCGGGAGCCGGGAGCAGGAAGCAAGCAATACTACCCTGCGCCCTGCACCGCACTCCCTGCCCGTGTTCAGCGAAATTGGTCAACTGGCGGGCATTTCAGGCACCGACTGGAGCTGGTCGGCACTGCTGGCCGATTATGACAACGATGGCTACAAAGACCTGTTCGTGACCAACGGCTACCTGCGCGATTACACGAACAACGATTTCGTGAAATACTACGCCGACCAGGGGCAGCAAAAGAACCAGTCCGTAATGGAGGTTATCAGCCACATGCCCTCTACTAAAACGCCAAACTACATCTTTAGAAACGAGCACAATCTGACCTTTTCCAATAAACAAACCGACTGGGGGTTCGATACGCCGGTCATTTCCAATGGGGCCGTTTATGCCGATCTGGACAACGATGGCGACCTGGAAATCGTGACGAATAATATCAACGAAAAAGCGTTCGTCTACCAGAACTTTGCCGTTGAGAAGGCTGAAAACCACTTCATTAATCTTGTCCTGAACCCAAGCCAATCCAGCGGTGCCCCGACGGGGCCGGAACAAGCCGCGCAATCGGCAACGGGTACAAAAGTGTACGTATACTGTAGCGGCCTACAACAATACCAGCAGTACACACCAACGCATGGGTTCCAGAGCAGTATGATGATTCCAATGCACTTCGGCCTGGGAAAACAGCAATCGATTGATAGCCTGGTGGTTATATGGCCGGATGGACGCGTTCAGAAACTCCGAAATATCAAAGTCAATCAACGATTAACCGTTAATTACGCACCTGATTCTTCAGCGACTACCCCAAATCCGGGCGCTGTCAGGCCGATGTTCACCCTGACGAATACGCTGGATTTTGACCATCAGCAACTTCCCTTAAATGACTTTGGCCGGCAATTACTGCTGCCGCACATGTACTCGTATGCGGGTCCGCGCATGGCCAAAGGCGACGTGAATAAAGATGGACTGGACGACCTGTACATTGGGGGCGGAAAAGGGCAGCCGGGTGAATTATTTCTGCAACAGACGAGTGGCCGTTTTTTGAAAAGTAGTCAGGCTGCTTTTAAACAGGATGCGCTTTGCACCGATACCGATGCGGCTTTTCTGGATGCCGATGCTGATGGCGACCTGGATTTATACGTTACCAGTGGAGGCTACGAATATCTGCCAAACGATCTGCTGCTCCAGAATCGGCTTTACCTGAACGATGGAAAGGGGAATTTTACGAAAGACAGTAACCGATTAGACCTCAACGATTACGCAGGCAACAGTGTCGACGTACTTGATTTCGATAAAGATGGCGATCTGGATTTGTTCGTATGCGGGTCTGTCAGCCCGAATCAGTATCCCCGTTTTCAGCCGAGTCGATTGTATCGAAATGAAAAGGGGAAATTTATGCTGGTGAAAAATGAAGCGTTTACAGATTTAGGCCTATTGACGGATGCCTGCGTTGTCGATTTTAATAACGATGGTTTCGACGATATTGTGGCCGTAGGAGAGTGGACGCCCGTTATCCGACTGCAAAACGAGCGGGGCGTTTTCAAACGCATACGCGATGACCTGGAGCAGACGACTGGCTTCTGGCAAAGCGTCATCGGCGACGATTTCGATCAGGATGGCGACGTTGATCTGATTGTGGGAAACTACGGCCTGAATTGTCATTTCAAAGCCTCACCCGATTTACCGCTAACCATGCTGACCGATGATTTCGATGGCAATGGCACCCTCGACCCCATCATTTGTTATTACATTCAGGGGAAAAACTATCCGGCCTACAGCCGCGATGAACTATTAGACCAGTTAGCGCCCCTTCGCAAAAAGTACACATCCTACGCCACCTATTCAGATGCCACAGCCGACGACGTATTAAACGAATTTAAAGGAAAAACGCCTGCAAAATCGGCGGTCAATGAGTTGTCGACGCTCTATCTGGTCAATAATAAAGGCCGTTTTGAGCGTAAGGGATTACCCATTCAGGCGCAGTTCTCGCCGGTATATGCCCTTGCTGCGCAGGATCTGAACGGCGACGGATTTAAAGACATCGTGATGGCAGGAAACCAGACCCACGGGCGTGTCAGAACGGGGAATATCGACGCGAATTATGGTCAGGTTTTTTTGAACGACCGGAAAGGTAATTTTACATACCTGCCGCAATATCAGTCAGGTCTCTACCTGCGCGGGGATGTGCGGTCGCTCACATTTGTGAACAATCAGTTGATTGCAGGCATTAATAGCCAGAAAGTGCAGGTGTATAGGAAGTGAAAATTACCCCTTCAATTCCACGACCTGTCCATCTTGGCAGCGCAGCACACGGGCAGGATATTTGTGGAGCAAATCATAGTTGTGGGTCGCCATCAGGACGGCAGTTCCGGCATTGTTGATAGCTTGGAACACCTTCATAATCTGGTCGGCAACGGATGGGTCGAGGTTGCCCGTTGGCTCATCGGCAATTAGAATTTGCGGCTCATTGAGCATGGCGCGGGCAATTACCACCCGTTGCTGCTCACCACCCGAAAGCTGATGCGGCATCTTTTTCTGAGCCGTGCCTAAGCCAACCTGCATCAGCACGTCGGCAATGCGGTTGTTCATGTCGGTCTTGTTGGACCAGCCGGTTGCCTTGAGCACAAACTTCAGGTTGTCTTCGACTGACCGGTCGAAGAACAACTGAAAATCCTGAAAAACAATCCCAATTTTCCGGCGCAGTTGGGGTACATCGCGCGGTTTCAGGGCATCGAGCGTATACCCAGCCACTAAGCCTTTACCATTTTGAAGCCAGAGATCGGCGTAGAGGGTTTTAAGAAGCGATGTTTTACCGCTGCCCGTGCGGCCAATCAGGTAGGCGAACTCGCCCTTGTCAATCTGAAAGGAAACATCGCCCAGAATTAATTTCTTACCCTGATAAATATCGGCGTGATCGAGAGTGAGAACAGCTTCAGAGGAAAACATAAGAAAGTACGATTTACGATTTACGAAGTACGATCTGTTGAGCAGTAGCTATATATCGTACCTCGTAAATCGTAATTCAGAAATCATTTCACCGGCAGATTTGCTTTTTCGTGGTCGGCTAGGAATTTAGCCAGACCACTGTCGGTAAGGGGATGGTTGAGCAGCATTTTCATCACGCTCAGGGGAGCCGTCATGACGTCGGCACCGATTTCGGCACACTGAATAACGTGCATGGGGTGACGCACCGATGCGGCCAGAACTTCGGTCGTATAGCCGTAGTTGGTGTATATGTTCACAATCTGCTCAATCAGCGCCATCCCGTCAGTCGAGACATCGTCCAACCGACCCACAAACGGCGAGACATACGTAGCGCCTGCTTTAGCCGCCAGCAAGGCCTGACCTGCCGAGAACACCAGCGTACAGTTGGTGCGAATACCTTTTTCTGAGAAATATTTAATCGCCTTGATGCTGTCGCCACTCATCGGCACTTTCACCACGATGTTCTCATCAATATCAGCCAGTTCTTCGCCTTCCTTAATCATCTCGTCGTATTTGACCGAGATAACCTCTGCGCTTACATCGTTTTGCACGATTTCGCAGATTCTCTTGTAATGAGCCATTACGTTGTCTTTGCCCGTAATGCCTTCTTTGGCCATGAGCGAAGGGTTGGTGGTAACACCGTCAAGAATACCCATATCCTGAGCTTCCTGAATGTCAGCCAGATTGGCTGTGTCAATGAAAAATTTCATAGTTAACGGAAAATTGATTGTCTGTGAGTTAGTTCATCATTCGATTCGTCCCATCCTGAATTTTGCAGACGTGAAGGTACGTATCTTTCCCCGTTCGGGCTTTGTATTGTTTCAGAATCGCATCCGTAAAGTCGGCCAGTGATTCCTCCCGAACCAGATTGATGGTACAGCCGCCGAAACCACCGCCCATCATTCGCGCGCCGAGCACACCCGGCTGCTCCCGTGCAATGTCCACCAATATGTCTAATTCTAAGCAACTGACTTCATACCAGCGGCTTAAACCTTCGTGGGAGCCGTACATCAGTTGGCCAAACCGGGCAATATCGTCTGCTTCAAGCGCAATTACACCATCGAGTAGTCGTTGATTCTCCTGAACAACGTAGGCGCACCGGCGGTAGATAAGCGGCTCCGCATCGCGCAGATGCTCATCCAGCATAAGCATCGTTACATCCCGCAGGCTCCTGATGTTGGGGTAAAACGCCTGCAAAAAACGCACGCCGGCTTCGCATTCGGCCCGGCGCGTGTTGTATTCCGATGTGACTAACGAGTGCTTCACCTGCGAGTCGCAGAGAACGATGCTGATGCCATCCATTTGCAGGGGCGCATAGGTATAGTCGAGCGAACGGCAGTCAAGTTTAATCACGTGGTTGGCTTTCCCCATCATACTGGCAAACATGTCCATGATGCCAACTTTGGCCCCAACAAACTCGTTTTCGGCCCGTTGCGACAGGCGCACCATCGTCACCCGGTCAAGTCCTAAACCAAATAATTCGTTGAGGGCAAAGCCAACGCCATTTTCGAGCGCGGCCGACGAGGACAGGCCTGCTCCTAAGGGAATGGTTCCACCAAATACACAGTTGATTCCAGAAAACTGATGCCCTGCCAGCCGAAACTGGGCCATTACGCCCAACAGATAATCGGCCCAGGTATGGGTAGGTGCGAGGCTATCGAGCGACCCCTGATAGGTTTCGTTCAGGTCATGGGCCACCAGATGCACTTCCTTGTCGGGGCGGGGGCCAACGGCTAAATAAATGGCTTTGTCGATGGCAGCGGGCAACACGAACCCTTCGTTGTAGTCGGTATGTTCGCCAATTAGATTGACACGTCCGGGCGAGCAAATCAGGAGTGGGCCGGGGTCGGCCGGGTTGGTGTTGAAGGAATTCTGAAACGAAGCGGTGAGTTGGCTAATCAGATTCATAGACTGGGTTTAGGAAATTTAGCGGTCCGATACTGCTAAACGCATAACCCGCTAAACAACAAGACCGCCCGGCCTACCGAAACCGAACGGAAATAAAAAATGGCAAACCAATGTCTCACCGCTACGACCACCTACCCTTGCTTCGGTCAAGACCTGGGGGATTCAGCAGGAGCTGGTAGCACCGATTTGCCGATGCAAACTTACGCAATTGTTAATCAAACCACAAAATTTCACCCGTACCTTTGCCGAAAGTAATTATGAATGGTTGAGTGATAGAATGATTGAATAGCTGACGCATAACCTACTCAATCATTCTGTCACTCAACCATTCTATCATTAAACTAATGAAGCGTTTATTCTACATTATTCATTTTACATTCTTTCTTGTCTGCGCCTGCACGTCGTCGGACAAGTACCTTGAGCAGGGGCGGGCGTATTTGAAGGCCGGTAAGTTTAGCGAAGCTGTGCAGGCATTGAACCAGGCTATCGAAGCCGACGATGCGAATGCCGAAGCGTTTAACTCACGGGGTGTAGCTTATTTTGAACTGAAAGAATATGGAAATGCGGCTCTCGATTATGACCAGGCTATTAAGTTGACGCCCAAGTTTTACCGCCCCTACTATAACCGGGCGCTCCTGAAAGTAGCTCAAAATGACTTAACCAGTGCCCTGACCGATTATTCGGATGCAATACGGCTGGCACCCGACACAAGCAAGGCCATCAGCGCCGAACTGTTCCTGAACCGGGGGCAGTTATTCGCTACGCAGGGGCAGGTTCAGCCCGCCCTCACCGATTTTTCGCAGGCAATTTCCTTAAACCCTATGAATGCGCTGGCGTTATACAATCGGGGCAATCTGCGGTTTCAGCAGAAAGACCTTGCCGGGTCTGTCGCTGATTTTCAGCAGGCGGTAACAGCAGACCCAAAATTCGGAAAAGCATTTTACGGCTTAGGCATCGCCCAACTGTTGAGCAAAAATCGTGAAACGGGTTGCCTGAGTTTGAAACAGGCGCAGCTATTGGGCTACGCTGATGCTGCTAATGCCATAGCAGAATATTGTAATTAAGTCGTTAATTAAGAGGTAATTGTCTCTACTTATTTACTGCCGACTATTCACTAACGACTACCGACTTTTTTATGCGTAAACCTGTCTCTATCATTTTTGGGCTGCTATTCATTCTGTTCGCGGCCCTGCAGTACAACGACCCTGACCCGGAAGTTTGGGTGCCTATTTATGCGGCTGCGGCTGTGGCCTGTTTCATGGCCTATGCAGGCGTGGGGCGATGGTGGTTCTTTGCCGTCATTGCCGGTATGTATGTCGTAGCGGCTGTCTATCAATGGCCCCCCGCGTTTGAAGGCTTTTTGTTCGGTGAAATGGGGATGCGGAGTTTGAACATCGAACTGGCCCGCGAATCTGGTGGCTTAGCGATTTGTGCGGCTGTGATGGTATGGCTGGCTCTACTGACACGGAACCCTGTTCGCCGATGAAACTCGTTGAGTGCCCCCGCGATGCCATGCAGGGACTGACGCATTTTGTGCCGACAGACCTGAAAATTCGCTACCTGAATGCCCTGCTACAGGTTGGCTTCGATACGCTCGACTTCGGAAGTTTTGTGTCGCCGAAAGCCATTCCGCAACTGCGCGACACTGCTGAAGTGCTGGCCGGTCTTGATTTATTCACTACGCAAACAAAGTTACTGGCCATTGTGGCTAACAGGCGCGGGGCCGAACAGGCCGTTTCGCATCCGCACATTCGGTATGTTGGTTTTCCGCTTTCCCTTTCCGAAACGTTTCAGCAACGGAACACCAACAAAACCATCGAACAGGCCTTTGCGGAGGTTGCCGACATCCAGAATCTGTGCGTTGGGGCCGGGAAAGAATTGGTCGTTTACCTGTCGATGGGCTTTGGCAATCCCTACGGCGACCCCTACAGCCCCGACCTTGTGGGTGAGTTTGTCGCCCGCCTTGTCGATACAGGTATAGGCATTATTGCCCCCTCCGACACGGTTGGCTCCTCCACTCCAGAAGCCATTGAAACCCTCTTCAGGCACTTGATCAACACATTTTCGGGGGTCGAGTTTGGCGCTCATCTGCACGCCCGTCCTGGCGAAACGGATGCGAAAGTGCGGGCTGCTCTGCGGGCGGGTGTCCGGCGGTTAGACGGTGCCCTGCGTGGTTTTGGGGGATGCCCAATGGCAGCAGACGATCTTACCGGCAACCTGCCCACCGAAGAAATTATGCAAACACTAACCAGCGAAGGAGTTGCCCTGTCAATCAATCAGGAAGCGTTTCAAAAAGCCCTGACCTTATCGGCGGGGGTGTTTTAGGGCATGGGGCCAGGAGCGCGGAGCAGGGCAGGAATCGCTCCAGCCCCGTGCTACATTACATAAACATTGCCTGAATTTCTTCCTTGAGGGCCTTGAGGGCGTCAGAAGTGGGTTGTTTCTCTTTCTGGATAATGCGCTCAAAAATGCGTTTGGATAAATCGAGGGCGGGCGCGTCGGGGCGGGTGTCGCCTGATGCCTGGTTGATGAGCGTCATCACGTCGTTCATGGCGGCCTGAATCTGGTCCCAAACCCCCTGGCTCATGTATACCTGCTGGGAGAGGTTATGATTGTATTCATCTCTGATTTCGTGCAAAAGTCGTTGCTGGAAATCCAGTACGGTGGTTGAACTGCCGCCCAGCCGGAGCAATAAATTATTGGGGCTGATGCGTTCCAGAAACAGAACCATTCGCTCGTAAGCCTGCAGCCGGATCGGTACCACGGTTTCGGTATATCGGTTTTTTACCTCATAGCTGTGGCGGTCAGCTTCGCGCTCCAGTAATAATTTAACGGTTAAATACATGCCGTATAAGACTAAACCGGCGGGTACAATCAGTTTCAGGAAGTCACTCAATAGGTCCATAATGGGGAAACGTTGTTCCGTGAAAAAAGGTAAATTTGACAAAGAGCAATCGGTTTATCGGAAACCGAATACCAAACGTTCGTATGCTGACACTTGATAATCCTGTTATTGTTCGGCCCGAAGCGCGTCAACAGATTCTGGATACATTACGGGCTAATAAAATACCTGGCGACTATGGGTTGCGGGTTGGCGTTCGGGGCGGAGGGTGCGGAGCATCCTGGCTTTTGGGTTTCGACTTGCCCAGCCCCACCGACGAAGTGTATAACGTTGAAGGCGTGCAGGTCATTATTGATCGAAAACATTTACTCTACGTGCTCGGCGCTGAGATTGGTTACGAACCGGGTGGCTTCACGGTGGAAAAGGCCGGGAGCACGGAATAGAAATGGAGTAGGGAACTGGCCGTGTGCGTCCTGCACCTTGCTCCATGCTCAATGCTGGTGAAAACTTGGCATGATTTTAGGGCTGTTTTTAAGTTAGGGCAATACCTCCGTTTTGTGAAGCGTATCGAAAAACATATTTTTCTTTTTCTGGCAGCCGTTTCCTTCGGTCTATCGGTATTGTATTTTCTTTTATTAGAACAAAATGCCCCCGGAGCCCCCGAAGAACAATACCTTAGCGCTGTTCAACAACGGGTTAAAGAGGAAATTCTGGTAAGTACCGGTCACCTCAATAAAGTGGCCGAGTTGCTGTCACAGAAGCCTAAACCTTCCTTTGCTGACCTGCAAATACCCTCTGAGTACCCTTATTTCGTATTTCGGGACAAGCAATTAGTGTACTGGTCTGATTACCGCTTTATTCCTAATTACGCCCGGCTGACCACTGTTACCAGCTCTAAACTTATTGATTTTGAACAGGGCCGCTACATTGTCAGTCATCAGCGGGTACGCAAGGGGGCAGATGAACTGGATATATTCTCGCTGGTAAACATTTACCGGTACTACCACAGTAACAATACCTACCTGCAATCGGGCTATAATCCAAATTTGTTCGCGCTTGACCCCCAGGCCGTTACGGATGATCGACAGAATACAATTCAGGCCATATACGATAACAACTCAGCGTTCCTGTTCTCGGTGGTGCCGCCAAAGATAGAGGCTTATCGGAATCATTCGACACCAGTCAACACGGTGATTCTGGCTTCCTTGGGGGTGCTTTTTCTGGGGCTGTATGTGTGCCAGCTAATGATTCGGCTGACGCGCCAGCGTCGGTACGAACTGGGTTTTGTTTGGCTGGCTGGCTATCTGCTCGCAACACGAGCACTCATGCTGTATTATGGTGTGCCCTTCCTGTTCATCGAGTCCGATCTGTTCAATTCTAAATTCTACGCATCGTCGGTGGTTGTCCCTTCGCTGGGCGATTTGCTGCTCAACGCGTTCGTTGTGGCCATTCTGGCCTTTTACTGGGTTAGGTACTACTATCGTTCGCAAACGTATTTAGCGCTTTTACGTTTGCCCAACTGGCTTCAAACAGCCCTGTCGGTGGGTTGTGTTGTGGCAAGCTATGGCCTGTTTACCCTTTGCTACATTGAACTCAATAATATTTACGAGAAGTCGCAGTTTACCCTCGACATTACCCTGAACATTCGCTTTTCATTCCTGAAAATGATGTGTTTAGTGGTTTTTATTATCATCTCCTTTATTTATTTTCTAAATACTCACCTCTTAGCCAGCCTGTTTCTACGGTATAATCGGATTAAGCATGCCGGGATTGGCGTCCTGCTGATTCTGGGAGGCACTGCGCTGAGCTGGGGTGGTTGGCTACTGCTGGGCTTGCCAACAGAGGGTGTGTTTTTACTCAATGGCGTCTATTTTTTACTTATTTATATCAGCCAGCTTCCAAAAACGCTTTACATATTCCGCTATAAAACGTCCATCTATCTGTTTCTGGCCGCCTTCGTTTATGCGGTTATGACGGCTTACGTAGTTTATAACCAGGAAATCAGAAAACAATTGATTCAGGAGCAGGAGTTCGCTACGCAATTGCTGGCCGAGAACGACGAGTTTGGCGAATTTTTGATGAGCAAAGCGCGGGAGTCAATCCGGCGGGATGCTGAGATTGGACGCGCCCTACAAACCGATACACTGCTGGTGCGCGAGCGGATTCAGCAGCGGGTTAAGAGTTTACACTTAGATAAATATTTTGATAAGTATGACATTGAGGTGTTTTCGTTTCGGGCCAATGGGCGACCACTCGATATTAGCCCGGATCCTGTTTCGTTAGCGTCGCTCAATACACGTTACCGCCAGGCGGCTTATCAAACCGAATACTCAGGTATATATTTTGTAAATGAGGTTGGGAACCAGTTTGTAAAGCAATACCTGTGCTTCGTTCCAATTCAGCAGGCGGGATTGGTGTCGCTTGTATCCCAGTCTCAAGTTGCTGCCGATACCCTTGGCTATGTAGTGCTGGACCTGCGGCTTCGGAATGAACGGCCGAAAAGCGTTTATCCTGAGTTACTGGTCGACACGAAGTTTACCCAGAATCCCGAAACACAAGAGTATAGTTATGCCTTTTTTAGAGGCCCGCGTTTGGGGGTCCAACCCGCAGGCCTGGTGCAACACAAGCCGTTATATACGACGGGAAGTTATAACTACGAGCGTAAGCTTGATTTTTCTCTACTGGATAACCCGGCTCTCTACCTGAATGGCGTTTCCAGCAACGGCTATCAGCACGTAGCGCAGCGTGGACAGGATGGCCGTATCGTCGTTGTGTCGTCGGCTGAGTACCCGTTTGCAAACTTCTTTTCAAACTTCTCATTTCTCTACCTGCTGCTGGTGCTGACCATCATTGGCGTCATCATAGCTTATGCCATCAATTATGGGTTTTCGCGATACAATATCAACTACTCGACTAAAATTCAGATTTTGCTGAATATCGCTTTTTTTCTGCCTCTGCTGTTTGTTATCATTTTGATTGTCAATGTAATAAGCTCCAATTATAACACCAATCAGCAGAACAGCTATATCAGCAATACCCGCAACATTGCGGCTAACTTTCTGACATACCTGGACGAACACCTGCAGGCAAAGCGGAGCAAAGCATCAATGGAGGAAGAATTAAGCAAGATTGCCCGCGATGCTGATATTGATATCAACCTGTTCGATATGCAGGGGCGGCTCTACACCTCCACCCGCCCGCTTATTTATGAAAGTGGCTATCTGTCTAAACTAATAAATCCAGAGGCTTATAGCCATATAATCGAGGATAAGGAAAACCAGATCCTACTGAACGAATCGCTGGGCAGTAAAGAATATCGAACGGCCTACACGGGTATAAAATCGTATAACGGGCGGTTGCTCGGTGTATTGAGTGTTCCATATTTCTACGCCAGGGCTGAACTCGACCGGCAAATTATTGAAGTGATTGCCTCGGCCCTGAGCATCTTCACGGCGCTGTTTCTGCTGTTTTTGATTCTGTCCTATTTTGCGTCGCATGTGCTGACCAAGCCCCTGCGAATACTGACGCAGAAAATCAGGAAAACGAACCTTGAGCGGCCTAATGACCCGTTGCCCTTGCAGTCTGACGATGAAATTGGTTTGCTCATTCGGGAATACAACCGGATGCTGGTTAAACTGGAAGAGAGCAAACTGGCTTTGGCTCAAACGGAGAAACAGTCGGCCTGGCGCGAAATGGCTAAACAGGTTGCCCACGAAATCAAAAATCCGCTCACACCCATGAAACTAACGCTGCAACACCTGCAGCGAACATTTCCAGCTCCCGCCGAATCGGCTACTGAAGGCAGCGACCCGGCTCGGCGGGTAATCCTGCGGACGTTTGATTCGCTGTTGGATCAGATCGATAACCTCAGCGATATTGCTACGTCGTTCTCGGAATTTGCCAAAATGCCCCTGCCTAAGCGAGAAACGTTTGAGGTAACGGGCGTGCTCAACAAAGCTGCCGATTTATATGCGGATGATAAACGAATTATGCTCCGGCGGGACATTGTCGAAGGGCCGGTTATGGCCATTGGCGACCGGCAAATGATTGGTCGAATCCTGACCAACCTGCTGATTAATGCCATTCAGTCGGTTCCGCCGGGCCGTAAGCCCATTATTGACCTGAAACTATATACCCACAGCGATAAGGTTCAGATTGAAGTCCACGACAACGGAGCGGGAATTCCCGAAGCCATCCGGGCCAAGGTGTTTCTGCCAAATTTCAGCACCAAGCGGGGTGGTTCGGGGCTGGGGCTTGCCATTGCCAAACGGGGAGTCGAGCACGCAGGCGGCACGATCTGGTTTGAGACGACCGACGATGTTGGCACGTCGTTTTTCGTATCGCTACCGTTAGCGGGCGTTCACGGGTCGCTCATCGACGAGTCGATTAACTATTGATTCTGTGAATTCTTTAGATTCTACAGCATTAATCAGACTCCACCTTTGACTGGAATTTATAACTCACTCGATTGTAACGTGCTTCCAGTTCTCACCCGACCGGATGCGGTTGAGTTGTGTATGGGTGATGCCAAACTGTTTAGCAATCATTTTCAGTCGATTTTTGTCGTTCAGCAACAGTTTTTTAATAATGCGGACTTTACTTTCGGTGAGTTTGTAGTTACGCGTCTGGCGAGGAAGCTGCCGATTTTTAAGATATGGATTATTCCGATTGTGGTCAATCATTTCTTCTTTAGTCGCCCATTTCAGATTTTGATAGTGATTGTTCTGCTTGTCGTGGTCGAGGTGAATGACGAAAATCTGATCAGGCGTATCGCGGTTAGTAAACTGCTCAGCTACTAATTTATGCACATACCGGTTCAGCGTTTTGCCTTCCGACCGGATATTCAGCGACCGATATCCCTGAATGACTGAGCCTTTAATGAGTTTACTAAGCGCTTTGGTAGCCGGATGTTTGGCGCTGGTGGTTGCGCTGGACTGATAGCTGCGTAAGCGCCCATAATTGGAAACTTCATAACGGGGAGGATTGACAATACCTTCAAACGAAATTAGTACCCACTTTTCATTCCAGAAGCTTTGATTGGCTTTTGCATCCATAACCGAAACTGTTTTAGGCGCAACTATGTCCTGTGCGGTAGTCTGTAGTGCTTAACAACAATCCATTAAAATGGTTGTTTGTTTTTACGAATAAGTTGACTACAGAAACGTGAAAAAACAAAACAGAGTGTTACAATGTATGCCTTTATATCCTGATGAGATTAATTAAGCGCGTTCGTTTCTGCATCTGACAGAAGACGATTTCACCGAACCGAAACCCCTTTGGGGGCAGGGTTGTTACGTATTGAGCAAGTCGGGCTATCCAGCTTTAGGCTATTTTCTGAAACAATGGAAGTTCAAAAAAGAAAGACAATGGTTGTGGGAGCAACCGAAAAGCCTGGTCGTTATGCCAACTTAGCCGCTCATAGCCTGCTTCGCCATGGACACGACATTGAATTAATTGGCTTGAGAGCAGGCCAAATTGACGGCCACCGCATTCAAACCGACCACCCACGGCTGGACGACGTCGATACGGTAACGATGTATGTTGGTCCTCGTAATCAGCCAGATTTATACGAGTACATCAAAAGCCTGAAGCCCCGTCGGGTTATTTTTAACCCTGGTGCTGAAAACCCTGAATTTGAACGTCAGTTGCGGGCCGAAGGGATTGAGCCAATCCAGGCCTGCACGCTGGTGATGTTATCGGTGGGAACGTATTAGTCCAATAGTGAATGAGTGAATATAGTGTTTGCGTTAGCTATTCACTCATTCACTCATTCACCATTTAATTAGTGCGGATGCCCAGGTGAAGCCACTGCCAAAAGCGGCCAGGCAGATTAAGTCGCCGGGCTTCACGCGGCCCTGCTCAAAAGCTTCGGTTAGGGCAATCGGAATGGAAGCCGCCGTGGTGTTGCCGTATTGCTGAATATTATTGAAAACCTTCTCTTCAGGTAAGTTCATCTGCTGCCGAACATAGTCCGAAATGCGAATATTAGCCTGATGTGGCACCAGCAGCGTTAAATCCTGTGCCTGATAGCCGTTCGCTTCCAGGCTTTCATTAATCACCTCCATAAACCGCACAACGGCATGTTTGAAAACCATGTTGCCGTTCATTGTCACGTTGTAATTGCCCTCGGCTAAGGTAGCTTCCGAAATCCAGCGACCATCGCGGCTACTGCCCGGATCGCGAATGTAAAGTTCCTCGGCATAACGCCCGTCGGCGTGGAGGTGCGTTGACAGAATACGGTGATCAGGGTCGGTGGTAGCCTGAACAACAGCCGCGCCTGCGCCATCGCCAAAAATGACGGCTACGCCCCGACCTTCATTGCTTTTGTTGAGCAGCGACGATTGAATTTCGGAACCGACAACCAGAATGGTTTTATACATCCCGGTTTTAATGAACTGGTCGGCAATGGAGAGCGCGTAAACAAAGCCCGAACATTGGTTACGGATGTCGATAACGCCCACGCCCTCCAGACCTAACTCCCGCTGCATCAGAAAGGCTGAACCCGGAAAATAATAATCGGGTGTGATGGTGGCATAAACAATGAGGTCAACATCCTTCGCTGACAGACCGGCCCGGTCGAGGGCCATGCGCGAGGCAGCCGTAGCCATGCTGGCATTCGTATCTTTCCCGTAGGTAAAATACCGCCGTTGCTTAATACCCGTCCGTTCCTGAATCCAGGCATCGGAGGTGTCCATGTATTGGGTCAGATTGTCATTTGTGACAATGTTTTCGGGGACGTAAAAGCCTAACCCTTTAATGCTTGAGTAAGTCGTGTTCATTTGTTGATGGCAAAAAGCCAGCAAAAGTACGAAACCTGCGAGGTTTTCTAATACGCAGAGTTTTCAGGCAGCGTGCAGGTCAAACGAGTAGTCTTCCATAATCAGATTGGCCAGCAATTGACGGCAGGCCGAATCGACGGTTGTACGGGCCTGCTCTTCAGTTTCGGCATCAACTTCCAGCCGGATGTGCTTTCCGACGCGGACGTTATCGATGGTATCCATCTGAAGATTGTGAAGCCCCAGTTTAACAGCTTTGCCCTGCGGGTCCAGAATTTCAGCCCGGGTCATGATGTTGATTTCGGCGATGTATGTCATGAGTAATGATTGAATGATAGAATGAGTCAATGAATGAATAGTTGCTTTGGGAATATTCAGTCATTGACTCATTCTATCATTGAAAATTAATGATAGAAGAATGTATAGCAGGATAATGAGCGGGATTGCTGCGAATTGCAAAAATAACAGCAGTAGAGCGGATAAAAGCAGAAAACTAAACTTTATCCGGTTTTCGGCCCAGCCGAACGATTTGAATTTGAGGGCGAAAAGAGGTATTTCTGATACCATCATAAATGAAAAAGCAATCATTATACCCAGCCCAATATCGTTTTTCCAGATGGCATCGTACTGTGGTTGATACCGTTCCATGAGCGGGAAAGCGGCAATCAGCATGGTGTAGGCCGGAACGGGAAGGCCAATAAAGGATTCGGATTGGCGGGTATCTATGTTGAAATTAGCCAGTCGTAAAGCAGCCAGCATCGCAATCAGAAACGCGCCATACGAAATCGAACCCAGGCCCTGAAACCAGCTAAGCTGAAAAACAAGGGTTGCTGGCAGCACGCCAAACGTCACTACATCAGCCAGCGAATCCAGTTCCTTGCCAAACGGGCCGGAGACCTTCACCAGACGGGCGACAAAACCGTCGCCAAAGTCGAGAATGGCCGCTAAACCAATTAGCCAGGCAGCCGTGTCGAGATGACCACGAAGAGCCATAACTAAACCAATACATCCACACAGCAAATTGCCGCAGGTCATGGCGTTGGGGAGGTGTCTGAGCAGAGGTTTCAATAATGAATAATGAATGATGGGTAATGGAGAATGGGTGATGGATAATGAATTTGCCGAATGCACACATTCATTATTCATTGTTTGATAAAGGGGTTGTTTCGTTTTTCGTGGCCGATGGTGGTTGGCTCCATATGACCGGGATACACTACATAATCGTCGGGCAGGGTATAAAACTGCGTTCGAATGCTGTTGATGAGGTCCGTATGGCTGCTTAACGGAAAATCCGTGCGTCCCACGCTTTCCCGGAATAATACATCGCCCCCAACTATATACCGTTCGGCATGATTCACAAACGCAACATGACCTGGCGCGTGGCCCGGTACAAAGATGACATCTAAAATGGTGTTCCCAATAGTAAATTGGTCGCCTTCTTTCAGAAATTCATCAATTTCAGCATGCTCATAGCCTCGTAAACCGTAGAGCATGCAGCGCGTTGGCACATCGTCATAAATGACCTGATCTAACATGTGAAGATAGGCTTTGATGCCGAATGTACGTTTCACATAGGCCAACCCGAACACATGGTCGAGGTGAGCGTGAGTGAGTAGTACATACCTGACCTTAAGTTTTTTCTCCGTAACGAACCGGCTCAACGCTTCTTTTTCAACCTGATCGTAACAGCCCGGATCGATAATAACGGCTTCATTCGTCGCATCATCGGCAACAACGTAGGTATTTTCCTGGAAGGGTGAAAACTCGAAGGCTTGAATCATAGAGTAAGTCATTAGTCGTCAGTTGAGAGTAGCTGTCCCCGCCGGCTGACCGGCGAAAGTGATCTCATGCGCCAGCCACTACCGACTGACGACTCATGACCAACGACTTACAAAAGTAGAAACACCGTTGGTTTTTTTCGGAGATCGGGCGTTTGGTTTTTCCATTCACGAATAGTGAAGGTACGGACGAATGCGTCGGGCGCGGTCAGATTGCAGGCTACGCACAGGCGCGTGTTGGGCTGGCAGTTGGCAAGTATATCCGCAAAAAGGGCGTCGTTTCGGTACGGCGTTTCCATGAAAATCTGGGTTTGCAGCCGTTGCTGCGCTTCTTTCTCCAGAAACCGTATGGCGCGGGCGCGGTCGGCTTTTTCGATGGGGAGGTAGCCATGAAACACAAACGACTGCCCGCTCATGCCCGATGCCATCAGTGCCAGCACAATAGAGGATGGCCCTACCAGCGGTTCCACGCGCCACCCCAGCGAGTGCGCCATACCCACCACGACCGAGCCGGGGTCGGCCACACCGGGGCAACCCGCTTCTGATAAAACGCCCGCGTTGCGCTTCCGTTCGGTCAACTCCTGAATCTGTCGGCGTGTATCGGCGGGTGGTGTGTCTTTGTCGAGGTCAAAAAACGTTGTTTCATCGATGACACGCGCTGTTTTCAGGCCCGTAATGAACCGGCGGGCCGAGCGGACATTCTCCACAAAGTACGCATCTGTTTTTTCGATAACGCTTTGAATATGAAGTGGTAGTACCTGACTGCTCGTGTCGTCGGCGAGGAGGGTAGGAATGAGGTATAGGGTTGGCATATTTTATTGTTTCAGGCTTCAAGTTCCATGTTGGGCAAACAGAAATCTGAAACGTTGAACATTAAACAATGAATTTCATTAATGTTTCGACAAACTCCACTGGTTTTTCGGCCTGTACCCAGTGGCCCGCGCCCTCAATGGTTACGATTTGAGCGTTTGGGAAAATGCGTTTGATGGTCGGAATATCTTCGTCCAGAATATACGGTGATTCGCTGCCCCGAATAAAGAGCGTCGGCTCAGTTATAATACGTGGATTGGTTAACTCTTCGCCAATGCCATGTAGCTCGCGCTCAATGATGGGCAGATTCAGCCGCCAGTCAAACATGCCCTGTTCGTTGCGATACAGGTTTTTTAGTAAAAATTGCCGCACGGGTAATAACGGCTCGTATTGCTGCAAAACAGCGTCGGCTTCGCTGCGACTTTTGATGACCGGCAAGTCAATGGCTTTCAGGCCCCGTATGAGTTCGGCATGGTGAACCGGATAAAATTTGGGCGCAATATCGACCACAACGAGTTTTTCAAATGTGCCCGGATAGAGCATCACATACTGCATCACCGTTTTCCCGCCCATCGAGTGGCCTACTAAAACAGGGTTTTCAAGCTGCTGATCGGTCAGAAACTCGCGCAGGTCGTCGGCCATACTCTGGTAATCCTGCTCATCCGAACGGGGCGACTGACCATGATTGCGCTGGTCGAGGGCAAATACACGATATCCCTGGGCGGCAATGGTTTTGCTGACGGTCAGCCAGTTGTCCGACGAGCCAAAAATACCATGAAGAATAACAAGCGCCGGGCCAGTTTCGCCGATTTGACGGAAGAATAATTTCATCTGAATAAAGAGCGCAAGCGTGAAAGAGTGAAAGAGCGAAAGCAACCTAAACGCTCTTTCACTCTTTCGCTCTTTCACCCTTTAATCTACAAAAATAACCTTTTCCCGTCTCTCAATCAATTCGCCGAAGGGGTGCAACGTAAAGCCATTCTCCTGGGCTACGCGCTCAAACTCAGTTGTACTGCCTGGCTCAACGGCAATCAGCAGCCCGCCGGAGGTTTGCGGGTCGGCCAGAATATAGCGTTGTCTTTCAGTGAGTTCGGCAATCTTATGGCCATAGCTATCCCAGTTGCGAATGGTGCCACCGGGATAACTTTTCTGCGCCAGATACTCCTCCAGCATGGGCAGTTTCGGTACGGCATCGAACTGGACAACTGCACTCAAACCCGAACCTTCGGCCATTTCGGTGAGGTGACCCAATAGCCCAAAGCCTGTTACATCAGTTAAGGCTTTCACATAGGGCAGTTTACCCAACACCGCGCCAAAACGGTTGAGTTGGGCCATTTGTTTAGGCGCAATGTCGGCATGTTCAGGTTTGAGAATTCCTTTCTTCTGAGCCGTAGTCAGAATGCCAACGCCGAGGGGTTTGGTCAGATAGAGACGGCACCCTTCCGTGCCAGTATTGTTTTGTTTGAGGTGCTCAACCCGAACTTTACCCGTTACGGCCAGACCAAAAATAGGTTCCGGGGAGTCGATGCTGTGCCCTCCGGCGAGCGGAATACCGGCTTCGCGGCAAATGGAACGTGAGCCTTCGAGCACTTGCCCGGCCACGTCGGGCGGCAGTTTATCGATTGGCCAGCCCAGAATAGCAATAGCCATAATGGGTTCGCCCCCCATCGCATACACATCGCTGATGGCGTTGGCCGAGGCAATTCGGCCGAAATCAAACGCATCATCCACAATGGGCATAAAAAAGTCGGTTGTACTGATGATGGCTTCGCCCGTGCCGAGGTCGAATACGGCGGCATCATCGCGGGAGTCGTTACCAACCAAAAGCCCCCCACCCCCCAGCAGGGGAGCCTGTAGCGACGGCAAAACTCCCCCTTTGGGGCGGTCCGACGGGTAGGCGGGGGTGAGAATCTGGTCCAGAATTTTAGGCGAAATCTTACAGCCGCAGCCCGCTCCATGACTGTATTGCGTAAGTTTTATAGCGGTTGTTTCGGTGAGCGTCATAACAGGACAAAATTAAGTCAGAAGTAGGTTAACTCCGCTGAAGGATATTGGTTAAATACGGTCGGTGGTGGCCAATGGTTCGATTGTTTACTTAGAGCTACCAAAATGATGCGGTAAACTTAACAATATCTTAACGTTCAGTAATATAATGTAACTGATTAGAAATAGGGATATTCTTAGAGTATGCTCTACTTTCCTTCATATATTGGTACTTTTTTAAGATGGGGGTCTTTGATGACGCGAAAAAAAAGTAGCATATTTGTAGATGAATTGAGTACCTAACGAATACGATTAGCGTCTCAAGGCTACTAACCAAACAAACACTTCTATGTCTAAAAAATTACTGCATTTTCGGGCGGCTCTTGTGCTGGTCGGCAGTATGCTATTGTCCGTTCTCAGTGGGAGCGGGGTGATGGCGCAGGTAACATCGGCAGCCATCAATGGTTTCGTAACCGACCAGAAAGGTGAACGACTACCAGGGGCTACCGTCGTAGCTGTCCATACGCCGTCGGGTAGCCGCTATGGAACCATCACGAACACGTCGGGTGTGTACACCCTGCCTACCGTTCGGGTTGGGGGCCCTTATACAATCACGGTCACGTTTGTGGGCTTTAAAGAACAAATAACGAATGACGTATTCGCCAATTTAGGTACAACAGCCGACGTGAATGTGAAACTGGTTGATGAGGGCACTAACCTCAGCGAGGTTGTTATTTCGACCAACCGGACAGACATCTTCAGTTCAGACCGCACCGGTGCCGCTGCCTCTTTTGGCCGGGAAACCATTAACACGACCCCAACCATTGGCCGGACCATTAACGACATCACCAAATATAATGCCTATGGCAATGGTCAGTCGTTTGCCGGTCAGGACAGTCGTTTTAACAACATCACCATCGATGGATCGGTGTTCAATAACGGTTTTGGATTGGGTAACCAGGCAGCAGCCGGTGGCCGGACGGGTACGACGGCGGTGTCGTTAGACGCTTTGGATCAGGTTCAAGTCAATGTCGCTCCATTCGACGTTCGCCAGTCGGGCTTTACGGGAGCTGGTATCAACGCCGTTACGCGGTCGGGAACGAACGAATTTTCCGGTTCGGTGTATACGCTTTTCCGCACTAGTGATTTTGTAGGTCAGAAAGCTAATGGCGCTGATCTGACGCCTAAGCCAAACATTAGCGAGAACACGTATGGGTTCCGGTTAGGCGGGCCGATCATCAAAAATAAACTGTTCTTCTTTATCAATGCCGAACAGTTCAAGAGCAGTACACCTGCCTTAACCTGGTCGCTGGACCGGGGTGCCGCTGGCTCAAACGTGTCGCGTGTTCTGGCGTCTGATTTACAGGACCTCAGCCAGTTTCTCCAGACCAATTTTAATTACGATTTAGGCGCTCTGGATGGGTATAACAACGATGTAAAAAGTAAAAAAGGACTTGTCCGGCTTGATTATAATATCAACGACAATCATAAACTGTCGGTTCGCTACTCGCACCACGATTCAGAATCAGAGCAGCTTATTAGCGGAAGTAACAGCAGCAATACGGCCGGTAACGGCAACCGGACAAACAGTAACCTGGCGATGTCGGGCGAAAACACGGGCTATCTCATTGCTGACAACACGCGATCCATTGCGGCTGAGCTGACCTCTAATTTCGGCGGCAAAATGGCCAATGATTTTATTGTTACTTACAATAAGCAAATTGAGGACCGTACTTACCGAACCGGGGTTTTTCCAACAGTCGACATTTTGAAAGATGGCAGCACCTACACAGCCATTGGTTTCGATCCGTTCACGCCGAATAACAAACTAAATTATTCGACGTTTAACATCACCAATAACTTCAGCTACTTTGCTGGTAAGCACACACTCACGTTTGGAGCCGTATATGAGCACTTCACGTCGAATAACGTGTTTTTCCCGTCGTCCAATGGGGTGTATGTGTACAACTCTATTGCTGATTTCAAAACGGCGGCTCAGGCATTCCTGACAAGCCCGAATAGCGTGACCTCGCCGGTTACCGTTAACCGCTACAACCTGCGCTACTCGTTAATACCGGGCGGTGGTGAGCCGTTGCAGACCCTGAAGCGGAATTTGTACAGTGCTTACGTACAGGATGAGTTTCAGGTTAATCCGAATTTTAAGCTGACACTTGGTCTCCGGGGAGACATTTTTGCCTATGATAACTCGACGGCGAAAGACTTTAACAACCCGGTGGTAGCAGGCCTGACCTTCCGCGATGAAAATGATCAACCATACAAGGTCTCAACCGGCACATACCCGAAAGCCAGTTTGCTACTGTCTCCCCGGTTAGGCTTTAATTTCGACGTGAAAGGCGATAAGACAACGCAGATTCGTGGAGGGACCGGGCTTTTCATCTCGCGTATTCCGGAAGTGTTGATTTCCAATCAGTTGGGTAACAATGGTGTTAATACCGCCGTCATTAACGTGACTAATACGAAGGATTATGCCTTTACAACCGACCCAAGCCGGTATATCCCAACCAGCGGGACAGACATTACCAAGTTGCCGCCTTATGTTATCAACGCATCGGACGCAAACCTGAAGTATCCGCAAATCTGGAAAACGAACATTGCTGTCGATCAGAAACTGCCGTTCGGGCTAATCGGAACTGTAGAGTTTATCTATAACAAGACGCTGAATGCGTTGCGCTATCTCGACGCCAACCTGAAAGCCCCGGATCGTGATTTCACCGGTCCTGACACGCGCGACCGCTTTCCGGCTTCGAACGTAGTCAGCACCGGTACAGGAGCTGCTAATACGGTGGCTATTGCCCGTTTTTATAACCCATCTATCTCGAACGTGTTTGTGCTGAAAAACACGAAATTGGGTAATTCTTACATTGCCACGGTTAAGTTAGAGAAACCGGCTACCCGCGGGTTTGGTTTTATGGCATCCTATACCTACGGCGAGGCAAGAGATATAGCCTTTGTAGGCAGTACGGTGCAGGCTAACGTGCCGTCGGTAGGAGGCCAGAACTATTTGCCCTTAAGCTACTCGGACAATGACCTGCGCCACCGGATTGTGGGGCTGGCGAACTACCGGCTCAACTATGGCGGTAAGGTTGGCGGCTCGACTACCTTCACACTCGGGCTTATCTCGGCCAGTGGTGGTAAAATCTCCTATACGCTCAACCAGGACCTGAACGGGGACGGGCAAACAACCAACGACCTGATTTATGTGCCCCGGAACGCGTCGGAACTGTCATTTGCGTCACTCGTAGTGGGAACGGGACCTTCGTCGGTAACGTACACACCGGAGCAACAGAGTGCAGCGTTTGAATCGTACATCAATGGAAATGACTACCTGAAAACCCGCCGGGGTCAGTATGCCGAGCGAAATGGTGGCGCTTTCCCCTGGCTGACCCGGCTGGACCTCACGGTTATTCAGGAATTCTATATTGCCGTAGGCGCTAAAGGCAAGCGCAATACGATTCAGGTTCGTGCTGACATTTTAAACGCGGGTAACCTGATTTTCGGTGGTACGTCTGGTCTGGGGAATAATGCAACTACATTTAACCCGCTGGCCTTAGCAAGCGTCAGTGCCGCAGGGGTTCCCCAATACCGGTTAGCCACACAGGTAATTCAGGACGGTGGGGTTAACAAAACGATTTTGCTTAGAGACTCCTTCACGCCGAATGCTTCGGTCAACAACGTGTGGCAGGCGCAGTTGGGTTTGCGGTATAGCTTCAACTAAGTCAATTCGATAACGCATGAAAATCCCCCGCCACCTTGCGTGCGCGGGGGATTTTTGTTTATGCTCATTCCATCAGGGCATAATGGCCAAATTACCCGCCACCCGATTGGTTTTAAGCATGTCCGTTCCGGCCTGATAGCCCTGTACAATCATCCGGCCGATGTTATCAGACGTAAATTTCATTAAGTTAAGCTACTCATCACTACCACGACGAGTCGATAAAATGGCCACAACTTCTATAGCTTCAGGCTGTATTTGATAGTAGAGAATTGCTTGTTTATTGATTACACACTCACGAAGTCCCGGACGTTTTTCTGATTTGCGATACATTTCAGGCATTTGGCTGATCAATTCTAATTTGTCAGATAATAAAGCCAAAAAGTCTGTCTTAGTTTTTTGTGACCATGCCTCACCTAAATAAGTAGCCAACTCGTCTAATTGACTCTCAGCTTCAGCAGAAAAATAAACGGTCATTCGGCATATTTCGTTTGAATGTCGGCAAACGATTTCCGGCGTCCGGCCGCTAAATCCGCTAATCCCCGGTTGATGGATGCTTGCTGATTAGGGGATAGGTCATCCCAAAAATCGTCGGATTGTTGAGCAACTTCCCGACTTAATAGCGTCAGATGAGCCTGAAGAACAACATTATCGTTAAGTTGATCAATCAGGCGGTGTAGGTTTGTTTTAAGTTCAATCGTGTTCATACTAAACCATTGGTTTCTATGTAAATATAGTGCGCTGAACCCAATTTGTAAAGAAGAGTATAACTTACCGCCGAATGACCTTATCGCTCGCCACCCGATTGAGAAAAGAGCCTTCCATCAGGGCATAATGGCCGAATTGCCCGCCACCCGATTGGTTTTAAGCATGTCCGTTCCGGCCTGATAGCCCTGCACAATCATCCGGCCGATGTCCTCGGAAGTGAATTTCATCAGGTTCAGGGAAAGCGGTTCCGTTGGGCGAATGATGGTCAACTCTAAAGCACGTCCATGTAGTTTCTCCCGCTCGGCAAACCGTTCGGCCCAGGCAATATCATTATTAACTAATTGATTGACTGTAATGTCTTTAACCCGGTCGGCCAGGTTTAGCAGGTTTCGGTAGTTGAAATTTTCGTTGTAAATCTTTTTGGAATGACAGGCCACGCAAACAATAGTCGTTGCTCCGTCTTCAATAGCCACCCGCAGAGGAGCTACCTCCCGGAGTCCACCATCTAAAAAGGCCCGCCGGTGGTCGCCCCCGATTTGTACGGCAGGCATCAGGAAAGGTAGTGAACTGCTGGCATAGACGTAATCTAAAAAATTAGGATCATGGGCGTCGGCATAGCACATGTCGCCCTCGATAATATCGACCGCGCCCACTTTAATGCTCACGGGGCCGGTTTTAATAGCTTCAAGATCAACATGATTCCGAATGAGAGCCTTGATGGGCGAATTGTCGAGTAAGCCCTCAAACCGACTCATAACCGTGTTGTAACCCATGCGAAATCGCGAACGGATGACCGCCACATCACTGGGCTTGGTAATGTTCCGAATCCAGAACTCGATCAGGTATTTACCAACTTTTACCCAGTCGACCTGGCCCGTTTCGGCCTGCTGGCGTGCCGATTCGTTGGCCAGAAACGTGGCGTTAAGGCTACCTACCGAAATGCCGTAGAGTTGATCAGGTACAAACCCTGATTCAAACAGGGCCATAGCGGCACCAACCTGAAACGCACCTTTAAGCGAGCCTCCCCCCAGCACAAGCGCTTTAATGGGTGGTTGGGTGGGGGGCGGAACGGCGGCTCGTTTTGGAACAGGCGGGGTCGGATTATCAATCATAAAGACGTATACTGGTAGAACAAAATGACCTACATGGATGGTAAGTTGCGGTTTTTCAGGCAATAAACAAAACGAATCGGGGGAGATAGTTGTCCGAAAGGTATCCTGGTTTTCTAAACGGCTTTTCGGGGTCTGCGCTTTCCTTACTATACTTGCCGAAGAATAGTCGTAAGTTGTAAGTCATCAGTCGTAAGCAGCGGCAAAAGTTAACGACTTACTTACGACTGATGACTTACAACTTACGACTTTACCAATGCCCCTTACCGTCGCTGACATACAGGCCCCAATCGCTGTCGAGATGGCGTTGTTCGAGCAAAAATTCCGGGGTCAGATGAAAAGCGACGTGATGCTGCTCGACCAAATCATGAATTACATCGTGAAGCGCAAGGGGAAGCAACTTCGCCCCATGTTTGTGTTTCTGATGGCCGGTGTTTGCGGGCAAATTACCGAATCTACCTACCGCGGGGCATCGCTTATTGAACTCCTGCATACGGCTACGCTTGTTCACGACGACGTGGTGGATGACTCAAATTACCGGCGGGGATTCTTCTCGATCAATGCACTCTGGAAAAATAAAGTAGCCGTGCTGGTGGGCGATTACCTCCTGTCGCGCGGGCTGCTGCTCTCCGTCGATCATGGTGATTTCGACCTGCTTCAACTCGTGTCGACGGCCGTGCGGGAAATTAGTGAGGGGGAACTGCTTCAAATTGAGAAGGCCCGCCGGTTAGACATTACGGAGGCCGTTTATTACGAGATTATCCGTCAGAAAACAGCTTCGCTCATTGCAGCCTGCTGCGCGGTTGGGGCGCGGTCGGTGGGTGTTGATCAGGATACGGTCGGGAAGGCCCGGACGTTTGGCGAAAAAGTTGGTATTGCCTTCCAGATCAAAGACGACCTGTTCGACTATGGTACGGCGGAGATTGGTAAGCCGCTTGGCATCGACATCAAAGAGAAAAAGATGACCCTGCCGCTTATCTATGCGCTTAATAAGTCTGGGTTTATGGAGAAACGCCGGATCATCAATATCGTTAAAAACGAGAGCGAGAATCCCAAAAAAGTGAACGAAGTGATTGCCTTCGTGAAAAACTCAGGGGGTATTGACTATGCTACCGAAGCCATGAACCGCTACGTAGCCGAAGCGCAGATTCTTCTAAACTCCTTTCCCGATTCGGCCTACCGCCAGTCATTGCATCAGTTAGTGCAGTACACTATTGACCGGAGCAAATGAACGTAAAAAAGTAGACGAGGCCGAGTCGTTATCGTGGGATAAATACTATTTTTCCAGCCCTACGACGGGCATAGTACGTTTATGATTGCGTTCTACTTATCCTGGAAAATCAATTGCCCATTGCTGGCAAATAAACCTGAAACGTCGTTCCCTGACCAGGCTGGCTTACAGCCGTAATGGCTCCCCCATGATTGATAACGACTTTTTCGCAGATGGCCAACCCAATGCCCGTACCTGAAAACTCGTTTTTGGTGTGCAATCGCTGAAAAACCTGAAAGACACGATCCAAATATTTCTCGTCAAAACCGATACCGTTGTCGGTCACCTCAATCCGATGGTACATTTTGGTTTTTCGGGCAGGACTGACCAATGAGGGCAATTCGGTTGCCGCCACAGATTGGGTACTTACCCGAATCTGGGGCGGCACCGGCACGCCGGACGAATCCATCCGACGAAACTTCAAGGCGTTGCTGAGCAGGTTTTGAAAGAGTTGCTCTAACTGTCTGTAGTTACCTTGCACCACAGGTAAAGGAACCACGTAGAGCTGGGCACTGGCTTCCCGGATTGGCATGTCTAAATCCTGTAATACCGTATCAATCACCTGGTTCAACGAAACGGGCAAATCCGATTCCTGCCGGATGGATATTCGGGCGAAAGCCAATAAATCTTTAATCAGGACCGACATTCGAGCTGCGGCCGTCTGCATCCGCGTCAGCAGGTCGATGCCTTCACCCAACTCAGCCGCGTGCCTGGTCCGAAGCAGATCGCCAAAGGACTGAATTTTACGCAAAGGCTCTTGTAAATCATGACTGGCGACGTAGGCGAACTGCTGCAGATTTGCATTAGAACGCTGGAGATCGTAAACAGATTCCTGCAATGAACGGGTGCGTGCCTGAACCTGTTGCTCCAACTCATCCGACAAATTCCGGTACCGGTTTTCACTTTCTTCAATCCGCTGTTGGGCTGCTATCTGCTCGGTTATTGTAAGCTGACTTTGTTCCAATAACTCGATTTGTTGCAGATGAAAAGAGATTAAATCGGCAAACAAACTGAACATCCCAATAATTTTTGAATTTTCGAGCTGTGCCGGTCTGGGGTCGATAGCGCAAAGAGTACCAAAAAATTCGCCCGTTTTGAGAATAATGGGAAATGAGATATAACTCTGAAACCCATACATCAAGGGGGTGTGATGCGTACAGTACGTTTCACTTTCCTGTACATGATCGATGATGACAGGTTGATGAGTATCCCGAATTTCATCACAAATGGTTGTTCCTACCTGGAGTTCACCACCGGGTAGCAGCCCGAATTGAATATCGTCACGAACACTGCACGCAATCCACCTATCCTGAGTCACACGGGCAATAGCGGCAAACCCCATTCCTGTTGTCTGGCACACGACATCAAGCAGCGTAGATATCATGGGAATTTTCTTTACCCGTTCAATATCTTTTGCGAAATCAACGTCTGTGTAAGTCATTTTACCGGATAGTACTGATAGTCAAATATAAGCGTTTTAGAGGGTTTTCTATAAATGGGTATTTTGCTGGTACTGGCTTACCTATACTGTTCTGATATACTACGAAACATTAGCCTGCACGCTTCCCGATTTTCTTTGTTTTCTCCCCAAACAACTGGTGAAAATCGGGGCTTTCGGTCTTCATCCATTTATCCCAGAAGGTAAAATACAGACCATAGTTGAACCGAAACTGCGTGTGATGCAAACTATGGTGGGTGGCGCCAATGAGCCATCGTCCCAGCCAGTGCCGGTCGAAATTACGAGGATAAATTTCGGTGTTCAGGTGATTGATCGCGCTCGATAGGGTCATAATGATGAGCAGTATTCCAACGGCTGTACTATGCAGCGGCAGCACAAACACCACAACTGGAATGAGAATTGCCTGTAGCGTGCTCTCAGTCGGATGAAAAGAAAAGGCGGTCCAGGGCGACGTTGTGATGCTGTCGTGATGGGTTTTATGCACCCAGCGATATACACCGGGCCGGTGCATCCAGCGATGAAGCCAGTAATAATAGGTTTCGTGGATAAACAACACCAGCAAAATACTGCCCGGATACCAAAGTAAAGGGTAAGCTCGCAAATCCGTGTAAATCAGGGTGTATCCGTTCTGGAACGCCAGCATGACAGCCAGCCCCAGAACCGTAAAAATGAGCGAGGTCAGCACCGACCAGCCAATCTCACGGCGGTCCTGACCAGCCTTACGAGGACGCGTTTGCACAGCCCGATGAGCAAACTGTTCTTTCATTGATACGTTAAACAACCACCAGAAGGTCAATGAGAACAAAACGTACCGTCCAAAAATAGCGATAAAAAAAAGTAAGGCTGTCAGCCAGAATGTAGCCGGGCCGGTAAGTTGAATCATAAAATAGTATTCAGCCAAAGGAGCCGTTTTTATAGCAACACAATCGGTACGGGTAAAGTTAGAAATAGTTTACAGGCTAATTAGGCTGGATTAACGCCCGGCTCGCCGGGCGTATGTTCACAAATGCTTCATTCGGATACCCTCCCTCACCCATCAAATTGTTTGTACATTTGCGGATACGTACCTCAACTATATGGCATGATGCGCCTGATTGCCCCCCTTTTTCTCGTTCTGCTTGGCACAGCAGCAATTGCTCAATCCCAAACCACATCAACGGCCAAAGCCAATACGTCGAATCAGCGGTTGGCCCCACCCAAGCTTGTCGTGGGTATTGTTATCGATCAGATGCGCTATGACTATCTGCACCGGTATTACGATAAATTTGGCACGGCAGCTTCCAGCGGGGGCGGGTTTCGGCGCATGATGGACGAGGGATTCAGTGCCCGCAATAACCACTATCACTATGCGGCTACCTACACCGGACCTGGTCACGCGGCTATCTATACCGGCTCGGCCCCGGCCCTGAACGGCATCGTCGGTAATGATTTCTACGAGCGCAACGTCGGTCGATTGATGTACTGCGCCGAAGATACCACCGTTAGCACAGTAGGAAACACGGGTTCGGCCGGTAAAATGTCGCCCCGTAACCTGTTGGTGACCACCATTGGCGATCAACTTAAACTGGCCACCGATGGCCGGGCTAAAGTGGTTGGTATTGCGCTGAAAGACCGGGGAGCCATTCTGCCTGCCGGACACGCAGCCAACGCGGCCTATTGGTTCGACTCAAAAGATGGCAACTTCATTAGCAGCACGTTTTACCAGCAGGAACTGCCCCAATGGGTACAGGCATTCAACGCCCGAAAACTGCCTGAACAGTTTATCAGCCAGAAATGGGAACCCACACTTCCACTGAATCAATACACCGAAAGCACCAGTGATGACCAGGTTTATGAAGCCTCGTTGCCGGGCGAAGCCAAACCCGTTTTTCCGCATGAATTTATTGTTCAGACGGGGAGTAGCAAGTACGAAGTATTACGCACCAGTCCGTATGGCGACCAGCTAACGAAAGAGTTCGCCCTGGCAGCGCTCAAAGGCGAGCAGTTGGGCCAGCGTGGCGTGACCGACATGCTCTGTGTTAGTTTCTCATCGCCCGACTACGTGGGTCATGGCTTCGGTACGCATGCCATTGAAACGGAAGATCAGTACATCCGGCTCGACCGGCAGTTGGCCGACCTCTTTACTCAGTTGGATGCTACTGTTGGCAAAGGTCAGTGGCTGTCGTTTCTGTCGGCCGATCACGGCGTAGTTGATGCACCTGGTTTTCTACAGCAGTACCGACTGCCATCGGGCGTAAAAGGCTACGGCGAAGTTGGCGAAAGCGTTAAGGCCACACTTGAAAAAAGGTACGGGCCAGGGCAGTGGATGCTGTCGTATGTTAATCAGCAGGTGTATCTGAATCATGCACTGCTGGCCGAGAAAAAAATGGCAATGCAGGAGGTATATGAGTTGCTTCGGGTGGTGCTGTTAAAACAGAAAGGGGTAGTGAATGTAGTCAATCTACACAACCTTGGGGCGGAAGCGCTGCCCGAATTGCAGGCGAACCTATTCCGAAATGTGTATCACCCGAACCGCAGTGGCGATTTCTACGTGATGCAGGCACCCGGATGGATAGAGGGCCGCACCAAAGGCACAACCCATGGCACAACTTACGCCTACGATACGCACGTTCCGTTCCTGCTTTATGGCTGGGGCATTCGTCCGGGCCAGACCTTCCGCCGAACGCACATCCACGACATTGCACCAACGATAACGGCCCTCCTTGGCCTTCTCGAACCCAGCGGCTGCATCGGCAACCCAGTGGAGGAAGCTATTAAGTAATAATGAATAATGACTTACGCAACAACCCCTAAATCCCCTAAAGGGGACTTAATTCGAGCACGAGCAAAGCCCCCTTCAGGGGGTTGGGGGTAATTTTGCGTAAGTCCTGTGAATAATGAATAATTGTGCAAAAAAATCATTCATCATTCATCATTAAAAAGCTCACTTCCTTAAAGCCAAAATACCGCATCTGCCCGTTCTCGGCGATGGCCAGCCGACCGGCAGCGTCAATACCTACAATAATGCCCCGGAAGGAGCGGCCTTTGCTCTCGAACGTATGCTCCTGCTGATACCGGTATAAGGTCTGTAAATAATTGATTTTGAGACTGTCACGCTGTCCGGAGCGGAGTTGCAGATACCGCTGTTCCAGCGTTTCACACAGTCGGCTCAACAGGCCCGGCAGGTCGTAGGCGTTTGGGAGCGGGGCCTGTTGCTGTAAAGAGGTAGCCGTTGGATACTGGAAGTCAGTTTGATTTACGTTCAGGCCTATACCCACCACCGACCATGCAATGGCGGAACCATGCAGCGTGTTTTCGATTAGAATACCGCCTATTTTCTGATCGCCAACATAAATATCGTTGGGCCATTTAATACAAAGGTCATCGCCCAGGAGTGGTTGCAGTGTATCGAAAATGCCCAGTGAAATAGCCATATTGAGCCAAAACTGATCCGTTGCAGCCAGAAAAGAAGGTTTTAAAACGACCGACAGTGTCAGGTTCTGACCCGATTGAGTTTCCCACTGATTGCCGCGCTGCCCCCGCCCAGCCGTTTGCTGATCCGTGATGACAACAGTACCTTCGGCAGGGTCAGTTTGGGCAATCAAAGCAGACGCTTCGTCGTTAGTAGACTGACAGGTTGGCAGGTATTGGATTATTTGTCCAATAAATAACGTTTTGGGATAGATTTTGTACAAACTATTGTTTAGTTTAGTAGAATAGAGCGTGAATGAATGGTACGCCTTGCCCTTTTCAGGCATCGTACCCGCTGATTGGCTCATCGTGCAATGTTAAACCGAAAGCATGAGAATTAACAAAAACAAAGAATTTACCGCCCAGCAAATCCGCGATTTCGTTGTGCGGGGTATGCAGGAGAAAAAAGGACAGGACATCGTTGTGATGGACCTGCGTAATGTTAAAAACGCCATCTGCGACTATTTTGTCATTTGTTCGGGTAACTCCGACACGCAGATTGACGCAATTTCGACTTCGGTAGAAGAAGAAGTATACAAGGCCAGTCATCAGGACCCCTGGCATAAAGAAGGTAAACTAAACAGGGAATGGATTCTGTTAGACTATGTCGATGTGGTCGCTCACGTCTTTAAAAAAGACCGCCGATCCTTCTACGACCTTGAACAGCTTTGGGGCGATGCTGAAATTCACCTGGTTGAAGACAGCGCCCTTGCCGCAACGTCTTAAATGGTAGTTGATTAGCACCCAATAGCGTTTCAGTGGCAGGCAGGTGCCTTAAACAGAATAGGCTCAGGTTGGGCCGCTTGTGGGGACGAGTAACCGTCTATCCCATCCGTTTCGTAATAGAAACCTTCATTTACGAAACGTTGTTACGTTTTAAATACGTTTGTACAATCTGAAGAAATGGCAGAAAATAATAGAAATCCGTTAGTTCCCCGTGGCGGGCCACGCAAGCCCAACTTTCAGGGCTGGATTGTCGCCTTACTCATTGCCGCCATTCTTGGCATTACCTTTTTTAACAAAAGCTCAGCCACTCGCGAAACGACGCAGAAGCGGTTTGAACGGATGGTGAAAGATCGGGAGGTGGCCGAGGTAATCGTTGTTAATGACAAAATAGCCGAAGTAACCCTGACCCAGCAAGCCGCGCAAAGCCCAAAATATCGGGGTCTTTTTGCCGATAAACCTTATTTTGGTTCTGATCGTGGCCCCCATTTTCAGTTTCAGATAGCGTCGGGTGAAACCTTCAAGAAGGATTTGGACGCTTTTCAGCAGGGTGTTTCTGATAACGAGAAAATCGACTACAAATTTGAACAACGGGGCGACTGGGGCCAGTGGATTGGCTCGTGGGGATTCCTGATCGTTATGATTCTGGCCATGTACTTTCTGCTCGGCCGAATGTCGGGTGCAGGCGGTCCGGGTGGTCAGATTTTCAACATCGGCAAGTCGAAAGCAGCACTTTTTGACGCAGACAATAAGGTAAAAATTACCTTTAATGATGTCGCTGGCCTGGACGAAGCTAAAGAAGAGATTAAAGAAATCGTTGATTATCTGAAGAATCCAACCAAGTTTACCAAACTCGGTGCGAAGATTCCCAAAGGTGCACTGCTGATTGGCCCTCCAGGTACGGGTAAAACCTTACTGGCGAAGGCAGTAGCCGGAGAAGCGGGCGTTCCGTTCTTCTCGCTGTCGGGGTCTGACTTTGTTGAGATGTTTGTTGGCGTTGGCGCGGCCCGTGTGCGTGACCTCTTCAAACAGGCTAAAGAGAAAGCTCCCTGTATCATCTTTATCGACGAGATCGACGCCGTTGGCCGTTCGCGGGGCCGTGGTTCGATGCCCGGCGCCAACGACGAGCGCGAAAACACGTTGAACTCGCTGCTGGTTGAAATGGATGGTTTCGCTACCGATTCGGGGATCATTATCCTGGCTGCAACGAACCGCCCCGATGTGCTCGACTCGGCATTATCACGTCCTGGCCGCTTCGACCGCCAGATTAGCATTGACAAACCCGATCTGGTTGGCCGGGAAGCTATCTTCCGGGTACACCTGAAGCCAATTAAACTGGCACCCGATGTTGACCCGCGGGAGTTAGCGGCTCAAACGCCAGGCTTTGCCGGGGCCGAAATTGCCAACGTGTGCAACGAAGCCGCCCTGATTGCTGCCCGCAGCGACAAAGAAGCCGTTGATATGCGGGATTTTCAGAGTGCTATGGACCGGGTTATTGGCGGGCTGGAAAAGAAGAACAAAATCATCTCACCTGAAGAGAAAGAAATCGTTGCCTATCATGAAGCCGGACACGCGGTGGCTGGCTGGTTTCTCGAACATGCTGATCCACTCGTGAAAGTAACGATTGTGCCCCGTGGCGTGTCCTCGCTGGGATATGCACAGTATTTGCCGCGTGAGCAGTATCTGTATCGTACTGAGCAACTCATGGACGAAATGTGCATGGCCTTAGGTGGCCGGGCGGCTGAAGACATCGTTTTTGGTAAAGTATCGACGGGTGCTCTGAGCGATCTGGAGCGTATTACCAAACTGGCCTATAGCATGGTAACCATGTACGGCATGAATGATAAGATCGGCAATGTATCGTTCTACGACTCGAAACAGTCGGACTACGCATTTAATAAACCGTATTCGGAAGAGACGGCTAAGTTTATTGACGAGGAAGTTCGCAAGATTGTCGATATAGCGTATAGTCGCACGAAAGACATGCTGGCCGAACACCGTGAAGCGTTGGAAATTATCGCCAAAGAATTGCTTGAAAAAGAGATTCTGTACCAAAACGATCTGGTTCGGTTGATTGGCAAACGTCCTTTTGAGCGCGAAACGGTTTACCAGGCCTACAAGAATAAAGCGGTAGCCGAAGAGATTAAAGAGGAGATTGGCAAAGAAGCTAAGCCTGCCGAAATCGAACCCGAATCGCTGCCTATGTAAGTTCTCATAATTTTTGAAAAAAGGCTTTCCCTGACAGGGAAAGCCTTTTTTATTGAGCGTAATGTTGGGTTTGAGCGTTAGGTTGAGGGCCAAGGAATTTCACAAATTGCCCATTTCCACTCACTTTACTTTTTCCCCAGTTCAATGACCTGCATATCCAGTATTCGACCCGCGTCAAGTGAGAATCGGATGGCGGTTCGCATAACATGGAAGCCTGTTTTACCGGCCGCACCTGGATTGATGAATAGCAGATTATGCAGGGCCGGGTCGCGCGTGATTTTGAGAATATGCGAATGACCACAAACAAATAGGTCAGGTGGATTCGTCAGTAATGCAGGCCGGACAGTGGGGTTATACTTCGGCGGTGATCCACCGATATGAGTTATCCAAATGTCTAAACCTTCGCAACTAAAGCGCTGATTGGTAGGTAGTTCGCTCGTTGTGCGGTCAATATTTCCACTCACGACACGCAGGGGGCGGAAATCCCTGAGTTGTTCAGCCACGACTAATGCACCCACATCGCCCGCGTGCCATACCTCGTCGCAGGTATTAAAATGCTGAAGAATCTGCGGGTCCAGATAGCTGTGTGTGTCGGAAAGAAGACCGATGCGCGTCATGTGTAGAGTGTATAATCCAGTGAATAGGCAAAGTAAACAAAATAGATGGGCCGTACTTATCAACCGCTTCCAGTCGTTTTTACTCTAAGCGGTGCTCTGCTATCAAAACATTGTGTCAGGAGGGCCGGTTTTCCTATCTAAAAGTAGTATGCGACCTAAAAAGCACATCAATACTGGTTTTTCAGCCAGCCGTCCAGAACCGTCAACCAATGAATCCAGTGATGGGCTACCCCGATCAGTACTCCGCCCCAACACTCACCTTTTACTCGATGGCGAGTGGAAATTTACGCTTGACCCTGACGACCGGGGCCTGCGGGAGCATTGGTATGTAGCGCACGTTTTCGAGAGTACAGCTCACTGGCCGGGTTCTATCGAAGCGCACATGGCTGCCGCCAACCGGCAATCCACACCAACGGGATGGCAGGATAAAGTAGTCGCCTGGTACGAGCGGGAATTTGATTTACCCAAACGCAGGGAACCGCACGCCCGGTCTATCATTCAGCTTACATTTGGGGCCTGTGGCTACGAAACCCGTGTCTGGCTCAACGGTCATCCACTCCGCACAGTTGAAGATGAGGAGGTACATTTAGGGGAATATACTTCTTTTTCTTATGAACTCCCGGACGAATGGCTGCGCTCGGTTAACCGGCTTACAGTACGGATTGCCGATACGATGGATGCCGAAATCCCGCGTGGCAAGCAGGAATCCCACGTCTATAAACGGGGTGGCATCTGGTACCAGACCTATACAGGCGCTGTTCGCAGCGTTTGGCTGGAAACTGTTGAGAGCAACCGGCTGCGGTCGCGCGTTGGGGTAGAAAGCGTCGTCGAGGATCGGCTTGTGCGCTTTAGTGTAACAACCCGCATTCATGATCCAGGCGATTATGTAGTGTCTATTCAGGTATTTGCCCCGCACGCCCCTAAACCATTAGCTACGTCTGAGTTTCCATTTCGGCTGGAGGCCGGACAAAAACAACATCGCGTTGCACTCGACATTCCGGATGCCAGCTTATGGTCGCCCGAAACGCCGGTGCGCTACAAACTTATTGCACAACTTATTGATAGTGATGGCTATGTTGCCCAAATTGAAACCCAGTTTGGGCTGCGAAAAATTGAAGCCAGAGGGCGGTATATCTATCTGAACCACGAGTCGGTTTATCTCGACGGTATTCTATATCAACCTGGCACAGCAACCTATGAGGAAATGCAGCAGCACATGCGGGCGATGAAAAAGTTAGGCTGTAATCTGGTGCGCGTTCATATTGCCGGGGTTGATCCGCGTATCTATAACTTAGCCGACGAATTGGGGCTGATGCTCTGGGTTGAGGTACCCAGCCCGCACAGTTCAACGGCCCTCAGTCGCCAAAACCATAAGGCAGAACTGTTGCGGATGCTGGCCCTGATTGGTACGCACCCGTCTGTAGTTATCTGGAGTTTATACAACGAAGACTGGGGCGCGCAGGATATTGCAACAAACCCAGACACACGTCAGTATATTACGGACATGTATCACTACATGAAACTTGAGTATCCGCAGTTTCTGGTTGTCGACAACGATGGCTGGCAGCACATCTCTGTTGAAGGCCGGCTGAAGTCGGCCCTGCTTACCGCTCATCTCTACACGCCGGACCTTGATCATTGGCACATGCTGCTTAAACGGCTGGCTGATGGTGAACTCAACGATGTTGCCGCCTTTCCACTTGTTGTAGGCGACCCGTATTTCTACCGGCGGCAGTTACCCTTGGTCGTAAGTGAATGGGGCGGGTTTGGATTTGCCAACTATGGCGGACCCGCCGAAGCAGAGGATCGGGCCGAGCGCATCCGGCTCTTTAAAGAAGAACTGCGGAAACATGACATTGCCGGTGATATTTATACCCAGGCAACAAATATTGAAGACGAACGGAATGGCCTGATCGACTCGCAAACAGGCGACTTAACCGTTCCAGCCGATCTGCTGAATTCAAGAAAAAAGAAGCCGCTAAAAAAACTCAAAACTGTATGATCTGATACCCGATTTGACCAGCATAGGATGGCGCCTACGGATACCAGGTACTTTGCGTCAGTAGGCGCCATCCTATGCTGGTCAGGCTTATTAGTCACCTTGCACCGAACTGGCCCCGCTTACCTGCTGACGAACCGTCGGCGTTCCACGATATCGTATATTACTGGCTCCACTGGCTTCGACTGCCAACGACGTTGCTACGCTGACACGCGCCTTGCTGGCTCCTGACACATCGAGCGTGGCCGTACCTACTGGATAATCGAACCCCTGTAGAATTGAAGCTCCCGACACGGTAGCCGCCAGGGATGTTCCAACACCCGTTAGTTGCAGGTTCGATGCACCCGACAGCGTCAGAGTTGCCCGGGTGGCCTGTACGGCGAATTGCCCTTTGGAGGCTCCAGACAACTCAATGTCCATCGTGCTCAGATTGGTAAATCCAGTTACGTTTGACCGGCTGGCTCCCGAAAATGCAGCACCCCGCAGGGTAGGCATGGTAATCGTGAATGATGTTTCGTACTGTCGACTGCGGGAGTTACGGTATTTCGCGAATAGTGTACCGTTACGCGTGTAGACCTGCAGATCGTCGAGGTTGCGCTGATCGCCCTCCGCTACGATGCTAAAGGCCGCGCCGGGCTGTACCGTAATGATAAACGCACTGCCCATATCGAGCCGATCGAAGTCGGTTAGCGAATACGTTTGCCGGGAATCCCGGAGGGGACCAGCATCTTCGCGGTGCAGGCCGCAGGAACTTAAACCAATTAGGACAAGTGCTGTGGCGATTAACTGGAAAAAATGGGTGTGTTTCATAAGTGTATTGACTGGTTGTATAAAAAGGCATAGACAGCCCTTACTTAGCCCGCGTTGGTTTTAGCGTGTTGACGGCCCTAAACTGTCCTTTCCTCCATTAGACAACCAACTTAACGCTTCCCCCTATGCTATTGAAAAAAAATAGCGCGAATAGTTAGTCAATAAAAACAGGCAGCCTGGTGAGCTGCCTGTTTTTATTGACTAACTATTCGCCAGATTTTTGGTGTTACAGCAGTAATCCTGCCAGCGTTGCCGACATATAGCTGGCTAATGTGCCACAAATGAGAGCTTTAAAACCTAATTTAGCCAGGTCGCTCCGACGGTGGGGGGCCAGTTCGCCAATGCCACCCACCTGGATGGCAATGGAACTGAAATTAGCAAAGCCGCAGAGGGCAAAGCTGACAATGGCAATTGTTTTCGGTTCGAGCGTTTGCTTGATTTTTACCAGATCTAAGTAAGCGACAAATTCATTCACAACCATTTTGGTGCCCATGAGTGCACCGGCAGCTTCGATGTCTTTGGTAGGTACGCCCATTGCCCACGCAAAGAGCGAGAATAATTTGCCTAATAGAAGATTAAGGCTTAAGTTATCTATACCAATTACATAAAAGCCAAACCGAAACAACAGGCTGTCGATCAGGGCAATGAGTGCAATGAACCCAATCAGCATGGCAATTACGTTGAACCCAACTTTCAGACCCTCGCTGGCACCGGCCGCAATGGCGTCGAGCAGGTTGGCGTGCACTTTTTTTATCTCTACTTTCACCCTGCCCTGCGTTTCAGAAACCTGCGTTTCGGGCATCACGATTTTACTGATTACCAACGCCCCCGGAGCGGCCATAATACTGGCCGCCAGCAGATACGGGGCCGGTACGCCGAGCGAGATATAAACGGCCAGTACGCCCCCTGCAATACAGGCAAACGAGCCAGCCATACTGGCCAGCAACTCGGAGTTAGTCATACCATTCAAGTACGGCTTAATCATGATCTGAGCTTCGACCTGACCCACAAAGGTGCTGGCTACGTTCGAGAGGGCTTCGGCACCGCTTACCCCCATAAGCCACTTCATGGCGCGGGCCATAACGGCCACAACGCGCTGCATAATGCCGAGGTGGTAGAAAATATTGACCAGAACGGCCACGAAAATAATGGTCGGAATAACCTTGAAGAAGAAGATAAAGTCGTTGCCGGGGCCGAAGGCTTTGGTCAGGACGTCGGTTCTGACGAGCGATGAAAATACGAATTCGGCGCCTTTATTAGCTTTTTGCAACAGCCGATCCACATAATAGCCTAAACTCTGAAAAAGCTGTTGTCCAACATCGGTTTTTAGTACGAAAACGGCCAGTCCGAACTGGAGTGATAAGCCCACACCAACAGTACGATAATTAATGGCTTTGCGGTTGTTGGAGAGAGCATAGGCAATGCCCAGAATTAAAACAATGCCAATCAGGCCGGTAAAACGATCCATTCAGGTAAGGTACAGTTGCAGTTAGGTCGGCTAAGATACAAGAAAAAAGGAGAAGGGAAGAAAGCCGGAAGGAGACTGTACTTAACTCCTTCCGGCTTTCTTCCCTTCTCCCTATCTCTTTTCTCTAAACAAGATTAGCCAAATCAAGCGTAAAGCCGGGCAGCACAGTCTCGCCCGACAGTTGCCCAAGTCCGATGATTTCCTGACGTTCCTGATCAGGTCGGTAGATATACGTAATTTGGTTCGTCAGGTCAATTAGCCAGCCTAATCGGCAACCGTTCACCATCCAGTCGTCCATTTTCTCGTGGCAGTCTTTCAGCCGATCATTGAGAGACCGTAATTCGAGAATGAAATCGGGGCAGAGAGGAACAATCCGGCGCCGTTGCTGAGCGGTCAAGCCCTCCCAGCGACTCTGTTCAGTAGCCGATACGTCTGGCGACATGATGGAGGTATCGGGCAAACGGAAGGCGGTCGACGAGTCAAAAAATTTACCAAACCGTGATTGCCGGTTCCAGATTGCAAAATCAGCACCAATCTCAAAATTATAATTACCTGTTTCTCCGCCTGTATTCGCCATAAAAACAATATCGCCGTTCTTCCGACGCTCGAACTTCAGGTCCGGGTTATCCTGACAAAAACGAATGAACTCATCGTCGTTCATTCGTAAATCTTCCGGCAAATGTACCCGTATTGATTCCATATCGTAAAAATAGATACATCAAAACTACAAAGAAAAGAGAGAAAAGCCTGCTCACGCCTTTTCTCTCTCCCTGTTAAATATTCGCAATAGCCCGCTCGGCTCCTTCCTGGTATTCTTCTTCAATCTGAGCAACTTCAGCGGGCTTAATCTCCAGGTCAAACAGCCGCACATCCATAACTTCCTTATCGGTCACGTCGAAGAAACGCTGGTGCATATTGAATGACTCATTGCCCGGCTCTACATCGCATTTTTTGAAGTCGCCGTCCTCCTTCAGTTCATAGGCGTTGACATTGTCGAGTAAGTTGTACTTCAAAATCAGAATGGCCTGTTGTTTCACGCGTGGGTCGGCTAAATAAAACAGGGATTCGATACGCCGGTCGAAGCTTCGCACCATCACATCAGCACTGCCGCCATACACCTTCGGGTCGCCATTATTATGGAAGTAAAAGACGCGGGTATGTTCCAGAAAATCGCCCACGATAGACCGAACGGTGATGTTATCACTTAAGCCGGGCCGGTGTGGGCGCAGGCAGCAAATACTCCTGACAATTAGCCGAATGGGTACACCGGCCTGCGTGGCCTTATACAGTTCATCAATAACGGCCTTGTCCTCCAGCGAGTTGACTTTAAGGCAAATGCCGCTGGGAAGCCCGCGCTGGGCATTGTCGGCCTCTACCCGAATCAGTCGCAGGAGCTGGTCGCGCATGTCACGCGGGGCTGTAATGAGGTATTGGTATTCGTTTGGCACCGAATGCCCGGTGATAACGTTGAAAAACTCCGAAATGTCGTGCGTGTAGGTTTCGTTAGTAGTCAGCAGGCCAATGTCGGTGTAAAGTTTCGACGTATCTTCATTATAGTTGCCCGTTGCCATGTGAGCGTAGCGAACCACACGGCTACCCTCCGAACGCACGACCAACAGCAGTTTGGTATGGGTTTTGAACCGGCTGATGCCATAAATCACGAAACAACCGGCTTTTTGCAGGCGTTGCGCTTCACGGATGTTGTTCTCTTCATCGAACCGGGCTTTTACCTCAAACAAGACCGACACGTGTTTGCCGTTTTCGGCGGCTTTAAGCAAAGCTTCCGTAATGCGCGACCGTTTGGCCAGCCGATATACGGTGATTTTAATGGCCAGCACGCTGGGGTCTTCGGCGGCCTGTTCGAGTAATTGCAGCACCGGCTCGAAGTTGTTATAGGGATGATGCAACAGCATATCCCGCTGCTTAATCACCTCAAAGATGTCGTCGGTCTTATCACGGACCAGCCCCAGGGGTGGCACGGGCGCGTGAGGCCGGGGCATATCGTCTTTAAATTCGGGGTGGCCGATGAGTTGCCAGAACGCTGAATAATCGAGCAGGGTGCCCGACTCAAAAATATTCAGATCATCAATCTCCCACCGCTTCTTCAGCAGGTTGAGCATCCAGGGGTAACTCAACTGACCGGGTTCAGCCGTGTTGTTGGTTTCAATCTCAACCCGGGTAACCCGTCCCAACCGGCGGTTTTTTATTTTCTGCCGAACTTCATCAATAAAATCGACTTCATCGTCATCGTTTTCGTCGAGGGTAAAATCACCATTGCGCGTAATTCGAAACAGATTGACCGCCAGCGTTTCGACGTTGCGGTACAGTTTTTTAATATGTTGCCGAACAACTTCTTCAATTGGAATAAAAATAATCTGCTCGTCCCGCTCGAAGGACAGAAATCGGGGAAGATTAGCCGGAATTTGTACAAAGGAGAGCCGCTGCCGGTCGTCCTCATCCTCAACCGATGTGTTTTTAGCGTCAATGCTTTCAGGACTTTGCGTCACCACGCCGAAAATCAGCACTTTGGCCAGCAAGACTGGAAAGGTGTGCGTATAATCATAGAGCATCGGGGTTAAGGTCGGGTAAATGGCCCGGTCGAAGTAATTAGTGGCTTCGGCCTGCTCCTCGGCACTAAGATCAGCATAGTCCACTAACTGAAGCCCATTTTCGGCAAACAGCGGCAGGAGTTCTTCCGAAAAGACAACCTGCTGCTGTTGGCAGTATTGATGAGCGGCTGTAAATAAGGCTTTCCGAAACGGCACTTCGCGCAGCCCCGAATAGTCGACCCGCTGTTTATGATAATCGAGGTAATTGTACAAACTCCCAACGCGAATCATAAAAAACTCGTCGAGGTTTGACGCTGAAATGGCCAGAAACTTAAGCCGCTCCATCAGCGTTCGACTCGGACTTCGGGCCTGATCCAGCACCCGCTCATTAAATTTCAGCCAGCTTAAATCGCGGCTAAGGTAATTGCTCTGGTCAATGACACTACTGACTTTCTCGCTAACTTTTGCCATCTTATCAGACGTCTCGGTGGGCATGCTGGTTTGCCGATGGGTGAATCGGGAAACTAAGTTGCCCAGTATTGTGCGGGTAGGATTTAAGGAATAACGCATACTGCTTTCAACAATTGAAGTACAACAAAAAAGCGGGCTTTTCGGCCCGCCTTATGTTATCATTCGGTTAAACATCCACTCGGGCATATTTTGCATTTCGTTCGATGAAGTCGCGTCGGGGAGCAACGTCATCGCCCATCAGGGTCGAAAAAACATGGTCGGCATCGGCGGCCGACTCTACCGTTACAAGTTTGAGACTCCGGCGGTCGGGGTCCATCGTTGTACTCCAAAGCTGCTCGGCGTTCATCTCGCCCAACCCTTTGTAGCGTTGCACATTCACGCTTTCTTCGCGACCACTACCGGCTAACTCTCTAACAGCCGCTTCGCGTTGCGCTTCCGTCCAGCAATACCGCTCTTCTTTACCTTTCTTAACCAGATAAAACGGCGGTTGAGCAATATAGATGTAGCCATTATCGATCAACGCTTTCATATTCCGATAAAACAGCGTCAGAATCAGCGTTCGGATGTGGCTGCCATCTACGTCGGCATCAGTCATGATGATGATTTTATGATAACGAAGCTTATCTAAGTTCATTACCGTTTCATCGTCCTTTTTTTCGAGCCGGACGCCCAGGGCTGTCCAGATATTCTTAATCTCTTCGTTCTCGTAAATCTTGTGCTCCATGGCCTTCTCGACGTTCAGAATCTTACCGCGCAACGGTAAAATGGCCTGAAACGCCCGGTTACGGCCCTGTTTGGCAGTACCACCGGCGGAGTCTCCTTCAACTAAGTAAAGTTCGCATTTCTCCGGGTCGGTGTCGGAACAGTCGGCGAGTTTGCCGGGCAGCCCCATTCCACCCATGAAGTCTTTGCGCTCGGTCATGATGCGCTTGTAGGCCAAATCAGCGGCAATCCGCGCCTGCGCCGACACAAGCACTTTTTTTACAATGCCTCCGGCCGTTTTCGGATTCTCTTCCAGCCAGGTTTCGAGCATGTCGGCCATGGCCTGGCTCACCGCGCTCACAACATCCTGGTTGCCCAGCTTGGTTTTGGTCTGCCCTTCAAACTGCGGTTCCTGAACTTTCACCGAAATAACGGCGGTCAGGCCCTTGCGAAAATCTTCGCCACTGAAGGCTATTTTACCCGAATTCTTCGGCAGCACACCCGGATTTTTGTCGGCGTAATTCTTTAGCACCCGCGTTAGGGCCGAGCGGAACCCCTGCACGTGTGTACCACCTTCGTGGGTATTGATGTTGTTGACATACGACAGCACGTTTTCGCCCGCTTCGTAGTTGTACACCAGCGCAACCTGCACGGGCGTTGAGCCTTTGGTGCTCTCCATGTAAATGGGTTTCATCCCATCGAGTGGAGCGCGTGTTTCGTCTAAGTACTGTACAAATTCGACCAGCCCGCCTTCTGAGAAGAAATCATCCTGACGCATGGGTTCACCGGTTTCGTCCAGTTCGCGCAGGTCTTTCAGGAAAACGTGAATGCCTTTATTCAAATAAGCCAGTTCGCGCAGGCGACCCGCCACCGTATCGTATTTGTAAACAATGTCGGTGAAGATACTGGCATCGGGCTGGAAGTGTACCGTTGTGCCATGGTCATCGGTTTCGCCAATCAGCCGGACATCGTATTGCGGGATGCCCGTTTTATAGGCCTGTTCAAAGATTTGGCCATCGCGACGTACTTCCACGCGCAGGTCAGTGGAGAGGGCATTCACGCAGGATACTCCCACGCCGTGCAAACCGCCCGAAACCTTGTAATTCTCTTTATCGAATTTTCCACCCGCGTGCAGCACGGTCATAACGACCTGAAGGGCTGAAACGCCCATTTTGTCGTGAATCCCGGTTGGAATACCCCGCCCGTTGTCCTGAACGGTAATGGAATTGTCTGGATTAATGGTTACCGTAATTTTATCGCAGTAGCCCGCCAGTGCTTCGTCGATGGAGTTATCGACAACCTCCCAAATCAGGTGGTGCAGACCGCGCGTACCTACGTCTCCAATGTACATGGATGGACGTTTGCGAACGGCTTCCAGACCTTCTAACACCTGAATGTTATTGGCGCCATAGTTGCTTAGCGCAGTTTCAACGAGGGCATCTGCTTCAATTAATTCGTTGGTCATATCTAACTTGGAAAAATGTCGGTAAGCACGTTGTTTAGAGTTCAGGAATTAAGACATGTTGAAACGCCTTATAGATTGTAAAAATACAAAATTATTCTGTCTTTTCCTACCCGATTCGGTAAGATTGGGTTAATATACAAAAAAACTGATTAATCCCCAAGTTGTTTATTGAATAGTGTCTTTTGGGGCATTCGTGGCCTTTTTGATGGCTATTGTCTGACGTGAATCAGGCAGGTAAGTAACGGGTAAAACAGGATTTAAGGCACTCCTATAGCCAGGATATCTTTTCCCGAAAAAGTATTATTGACTACCCGGAAAAAAGAAGGCCGAATCGGGGAGATTCGGCCAGGCCACAGTGGGTAAAACCAGGGGTTAATCTTCGGGGTAGGGAATATAAACAAAGCCCGCAAAATCGCCATGAACAACAAACAGGCAGCAATATTCGTCGGGTTTTTTGTAATTCTCTTTCCATAACTCGACCGACTCCGGACCAATCAGGGCGCGTTGCGTGAATTCATCCAGAAACGAGGCTTTATAATTCCACTGATTAGCTAATTCGGTAGCGCCAATGAGCAGTTGTCCAACCGGTATATCCCGACGGGAGGCCACAAAAACGGGATAATCCGAAAAACCGCGTTTCCGAATTTGATACGATGCGTCTTTAAGCTGGTCGGACACTTTCACAAAATCCGACGAAATAGTGCCCATCAACTCCTTGTTGACATCATACGAGTTGGCGTCGTCGAGCAGAGTATTTTCGTTGCTGTGGTTAATCATGATAAAAAATTTACAGTTTACAGTTTACGGTCTACAGTTGGCTGACGCGTCAATAATTTGCGTGTCAGCTAACTGTAGACCGTAAACTGTAAACTTTTTCAACTCAGAATCGGGCGGCCAGCAAGAGGTCTAAATCTTTGAAGCGCATATTGAACTTGCGGGCGATGTAGGCGTTGGTGAGCGTTCCCTTATGGGTATAAACACCTTTCATAAACCAACGGTTCGCATACATCATCTGCTCGATGCCGCCGGTCGTGCCGGTTTCGAGCAGAAACGGCAGGAAAATATTGCTCAGGGCCATACTGGCGGTATAGGCCACGCGGGCGGCAATGTTCGGAACGCAGTAATGAATAACCCCCATGTGCCGGTAGGTGGGCTGTTTGTGCGTTGTCATGCGCGACGTCTCGAAGTTGCCACCCTGGTCAATCGACACGTCGATGATGACCGAATCGGGTTTCATGCGGCTAATCATTTCTTCGGTCACAACGATTGGGCTAAGGCCATCTTCGGCCCGCATGGCGCCAATCACCACGTCGGCTCGCTGAACCGCTTCGCTTAAAGTATCAGAGTCGATGATGGATGTGTACACGTGCTGACCAACCGCGTATTTGAGCCGCTGAAGTTTATACAGGTGTTTATCGAACACTTTCACATCGGCTCCCATGCCCAGACAGGTGCGAACGGCATATTCGGTAACGGTGCCCGCGCCAAGCATGACGACTTTGGTGGGTGGAACGCCCGTGATACCACCCAGAATGATACCCCGGCCATTGTCGGCATTGCTCAGGTACTCGCCCGCAATGAGCATGACGGTGCTGCCCGCAATTTCGCTCATCGAACGAATGACGGGTAAACCACCAGACTGGTCTTCGATGTATTCGTAACCAAACGCAGTAATATTTTTACTGTTGATTTTTTCAAAGTAGGAACGGTCATGAGCCGGTAAGTTTAAGGCCGAAATAACCGCGCTGCCGGGTTTTACGTGTTCAAACTCGTCATCAACTAAAGGCTCAATCTTCAGAATCAGGTTGGCCTCATAGACTTCTTTGGGCGAAGCCGCAATTTGTGCGCCCGCTTCGCTGTATTCTGTATCTGTGAATTTGGCCTTTTCGCCCGCTCCCCGTTCCACGATCACATTATGCCCATTTCGCACCAGAATGGCCACTGCTTCGGGCGTGAGTCCAATCCGATTCTCCTGAAGTGATACCTCTTTGGGCAAGCCAATAAGCAGGCCATTCCGGCTGGTTTTCACGGCCAGTGGCGCTTCTTTGGGATACAGGGCCGTTTGTTTAGCCAATTCCTCGAATCCAGTCATTAAATGATGTTTCAGGTTTCAGGTTCAATGTTCCTCCAACTGTACCTAACTACGCTGGCAGCCGGGCTGGAACGTTGAACCTGGAACAGTAAACTTTAAACATTATTCGTTTCTACCCTTCTTCGACCATCAGCATCTGCCGAGAGATGAATTTGGTAATAGGTTGAAGGCCAGAGCGTTGAAATACGCCCGGGCCACTCGATGAAACAATAATCGCCCGAATCGAAGTATTCTTCGATGCCAATATCCAGCGCTTCGGCCTCATTGCGAAGCCGGTAGCAGTCGAAATGATAGACCGAGCGGCCTTCGTGCGTGGTGTATTCGTTAACAATCGAAAACGTTGGACTTTGCACCAGACTGACAACGCCCAATGTTCGGCATAGCGCTCTGATAAGCGTTGTTTTACCCGCACCCATGTCGCCTTCAACCAACCAGACCGACCAGTTCCGCCCGTCGGCCAGCAGCCTGCGCGCTACGGTGTCGAGTTCATCGAGGTGGTCGAAATGGAAGGTCATAATAGGGTAAGGGGTCAGGAATAGTATAAGTAATTGACCACTCCTGACTAAATCAGCCCGCAAAGATAAGAATTTTTTAAGCTGTCCACTTTGTTCGCATGGGACGACTTAGCAGCCGGTTCGCTTCTGCATCGTTCTCAAAATTTTCTTTATCGGGATTCCAGTGGAGAGGGTGGCCCAATTGGTAAGCGATATTGCCGAGGGTACAGATTGATGCCGTTCGGTGGCCCACTTCCACATCGGAAATTGGTTTTTTGCGACTCTTGATAGCGTCCAGAAAGTCTTTGTAGTGGTTGTCGCTCAGGTAAACATGCTTCTCATTCTCGCCAATAACTTTGTCTTTCAGCGTTTCGGGCAGGGTCGTCAGTTCGCCACGGGCTACCTTTACTTCGCCTTCCGTGCCGATAAACTGGCAGAACTGTTTGCCGTCAACGGGGGTGTGGTGCATCTCAATACCGTTGGCATACCGATACACTAACCCTTTACCATCGTTGCCGGGCAAGATGGCAACCGGACCAGAATCATCCATGTCCAATCCCCACTGCCCGATGTCGAACATGTGAGCGCCCCAATCGGTCATGCCGCCCCCGCCGAAATCGCGGATGTCGCGCCATTTGCCCCAGAATTGGGCGTTTACGGGCGGGTTCAGCACGTTGTTATACGGTCGTTGGATGGTGTTCGGGCCAAGCCAGGCGTCCCAGTTTAGCCCGGCAGGAACGGGTTCGGCGGACAGGTCGAAGTCGCGCGGGGGACCACCCACATTAACGTTCACGGTTTTGATCTGGCCGATGTAGCCGTTTCTGACCAATTCGACCGCTTGCCGAAACTCTTTCCACGACCGCTGCATGTTGCCCGTTTGAAACACACGCTTGTATTTTCGGGTAGCGTTCACCATGTCGCGCCCTTCCTGAATTGTGAGCGACAGCGGTTTTTCGCAGTAAATATCTTTTCCGGCTTTGGCGGCTGCTATAGCGATGGGGCTATGCCAATGGTCGGGTGTGGCAATAACAACGGCGTCAATGGCCTTGTTGTTGAGCAGGGCGCGGTAATCGTCGTAATGCTGGCAACCCGTATAGGATAACTTGTCGGCTTTATCAGCATAAAATTTATTCACGGCTTCGCTGAAAACGGCCATTTTGGACTGGTCAACATCACAGGCCGCCATCAGGCGGGCGTCGTTTTTCAGAAACTGATTTCGCAGACCCCCGCATTGCTTGCCGAGGCCAATAAATCCCACAGCAATCTGGTCGGAAGGAGGCAGGAACCCACGACCCAGCACATGACGGGGGACAATATAAAAAGCCGACAGTCCGGCGGCCTGTTTTAGAAACGTTCGTCGGTTGGGTTGAGTAGGCGAAGTGCTCATGCGTCTAATTGTGTTGGAAAAACAAAAAAGTGGTCAACAGGCAACCTTTACTTGCCTGTTGACCACGTCACTTATTCACTGGTACTAATTCGGTTAATTATAGCCCGGATTCTGCGTCAGGGTTTCTTTACCATCTTTTTTGCTGTTGAAAATTTCCTGCAACGGAATCGGGAAATACTCGTGGCGGCCTTTGATAAACTGAACGCCGGTTAAGTACGACCGCTTCTTGGATTCAGCCGCATAATAGGCGTTCAGAACCTGGTCGGCAATGCCCCAGCGCACGAGGTCGAACCGGCGGTGACCCTCCAGGCCAAACTCCAGCCGCTCTTCAAACTGTACGGCTTTGCGGGCAGCCGCCTGATCCGTCCAGGCTGCGGTATATTCTTTGATGACGTAATTAGCGGCTGGCGCTGTGCCATCGGCATTTTTCACAAAGCCTTCGGGGTTGGCGGCCCGCTTCCGAATCTGGTTGACGTAGGCACGGGCTTTGTTCAGGTCGCCAATTTCGACCTCAATTTCAGCTAACCATAGTAACACATGGTCGTAGCGAATCAGGCGGTAGTTGTTGGCATTCAGGCGGGGGTTGCCCGCAAAGGTGTTTGTACCCACATCCGACCGATACATAACGTGCTTCTTGGGCGAATAGGGACCACCATACGCCTGGTCGCGAACATACGCTTTGCCGGGATGAATGCCCCAGTCCAGAAAGGCAATACCCCGCCGGCCAACCGTCCAGTCTAAGCGTGGATCGACAGTGCCCGTATAAGGCGTAAACAGTGCCGTTGATTCGATGCCCTGATCGCTGGTTACGTCCGTTGCATTGAAGCTGTCAATGAGGGGCAACCCATTCGCGTCGGTTTTAAAGGCATTAACCAGATTTTGCGAGGGTTGGAAAAATCCGCAGCAAGTTGTTACGCCACCACCGCCGTAGGGGTAGTTCAGGGTAGCCCCAATATTACCATTTTCACCACCCGATGCGCCATCATTAACGGAGTGTTCTATCTCAAAAATAGACTCGGCGTTGTTGTTGGTTACGGCCTTAAAGTTGTCGTGATACCTATCCATCAGCTTATATTGACCACTGGCTACGATGGCTTCGAGCAGCGGTTTGGCTTCAGCATATTTCTTCTGGAACAAATAGGCTTTACCCATTTGGGCAGCCGCAGCCCATTTTGTCGGGCGTCCAACCTGCGTTTGTTTAGCCGGAAGCACGTCGTAAGCGGCTTTCAAATCAGCGATGATGTTCGGCCAGATGTCGGTGTTGTTTGGCATCTTCGTGCTTTCGAGATCGTTCGGATTGTAAATCTTCTCGTCGATGTAGGGCACCATGTTGTACATCTTCTTAAGCTCAAAGTGAAAGTGGCCCCGCAGGTAACGCGCTTCAGCCGTAGCCTGCTGCTTCTCAGCATCGGTCATATCTTTGGTTACGGCCAGTGACTGCAACACATCGTTGGTCCGGGCAATACCGTCGTACATTCCCCGCCACTTACCCCGAAAGTAGATGTTGTCGGACTGGATATTTCCCTGCTCGATAAGCGAAATGGGTGGCTGGTCGCCTGCGATGGTTCCCTTGTAGGCGTCGTCGCTGGCCACGCTGCCAAAGACCCAGTTATCCGCCCCGGACTGGTAGGAACGGTAGGCCCCTTCGGCGGTAGCCCAACCGTCTAAAAGAGCGTAAGCACCGATCAGCAGGGTGTTGATGCCCGTTTTGTTTTGCAGCGTCGAAACGGCGAGCGCGGCTTTAGGCTGCACATCCAGGAACTTGTCGGCGCAGGACGTAGCTATGGCCAGACAAAGTGCGAAACTAAATATGGTTAGTTTTTTCATGATTGATTTCAGAGACCTATACCGTTTGTGAAACCGTATAGGTTTAGTTTAAAAGCTCAAATTCAGACCCACTAATACTGTTTTTGCGACTGGATACGACCCGCCATCCACACCAATCTGACGGTCGTTGCCCGCCGAGTAGGCACGGAGGTTAATTTCTGGGTCCATACCGGAATAGTTCGTAACGGTGAACAGGTTTTGCCCCTGGATATAAACCGACGTTGCGCCCATGCCCAGTTTAGAGAGCAGAAGCTGAGGCAGTTGATACGTTAGCTGAATGTTTTTCATTCGAAAGTACGAACCGCTTTCGAGGTAATAGGTCGATGGCTGGATACTAACCTGGTCGCTCGACTTGAGCTGGGGCAGAATGGCATCCGTTTTGCCGGGTCGCCATGACTGATACAGCATCCGGGTGCTGCGGTTACCGCCAAACGTTGGGAAATCGGTCCAGTACTTGGTGTAGTTGAAAATCTGATTGCCGTCAACACCCTGCCCAAACAGCGTCAGCCCGAAATTTTTGTAATTCAGGTTCAGGTTCAGGCCGTAATTGAATTTTGGGTGCGGGCTGCCAATGATGCTCAGGTCTTTGGTATTAATAACGCCGTCGCCATTGATGTCGCGGAATTTGAACCGACCGGCCACGTTTTCTGCACCTGCATTCCCGAACTGCACAGGAGCCGCCTTTGCTTCTTCGTTGGTCTGGAAAATCCCGTCGATGGTGTAGCCAAAGAACGACGCAATGGGGTAATCCTGCTGGGTCACCACAAAGTTCTGAATCCGTTCGTCGTTGATACCGAAATACTGGGTGCTGGGGTCGCCGTTGGTTTTGGTAACCACGTTGCGATAGGTACTGAAGTTAGCACCAACGGAATAGCTGAGGCCGCTGCTCCCGATTTTGTCGCTGTAGTTAATCATCAGGTCGACCCCCCGATTCTGCATCGACCCGATGTTCTGGAAAGGAACCGTAGCAACACCCTGCGTGAGGGGCGCCTGCACCGGAAAGAGCATGTCCGACGTAGTACGGGTGTACCAGTCGAAGCCGACGCTCAGTCTGTTTTTAAGCAGCATCGCATCAAAGCCGATGTTCAGGCTGGTGGTGGTTTCCCATTTGGCGCGGGCATTACCAAACTGCGTCAGTTCGTAGCCCGGTATTGCTGAGGTACGTGTGCCATTGATGTCATAGAACGACGTGATGGGGTTGGTACTAAACTGGGTGAAGGAGTTATAGTTACCAATTTCCTGGTTGCCGGTCTGACCGAAACCTGCCCGAAACTTCAGGTCATTAACGAACGTAATTGGTTTAAAGAACGATTCATTCGACACTCGCCAGCCCACACTGGCCGCTGGAAATACCGCCGAACGCAACTCTTTGGCAAAGCGCGAGGAGCGGTCCCGGCGCACCGTCAGGTCGATCAGGTATTTGTCGTCCAGGGCGTAGTTGAGTTTGGCGAACTCCGAAGCCAGCCGCCAGTTCGACGCGCCCCCGTTGTTGGTCTGAACGCCCGTACCCGCGCTCAGATACTGGTTTTCGATGTCATCCACGGCAAAGTTTGTGCGGCTGGCATCAAAAAATTCAAAATAGTTTTTGATCGACTCGGTCCCGACAATCACGTTGAACCGATGCCGGTCGCCCAGCGACAGGTTATAAGTCAGGGTGTTATACCAGGTCCAGGTCCAGTCGTAGTTGTTGCTGGTCTGGAGGCTGTTAGAGCCCCGCGCTTCCGAGGCTTCGATGTTGCGAATCGAATAATTGCGGAAATTGAACAGGTTATAGTCGATGCCGAAACTGGTGCGGGCCGTCAGGCTGGGCAGAATGTCCACCTCGGCATAGGCGTTGCCAAATATCCGCATCTCTTTCTGAACATTCTCTTTATTGCGGAACAGATCGGCCATTGGGTTAAACGCGTTGTCGAGATCGCCCCCGCGCGTACCGGCAAAATTTCCGGCTACGTCATAAACGGGAATAATGGGCTGAATACGATAGGCAAACGAAATGGGGTTGCTTTCGGCGTTGTTACCATTAGGCTGACCGATACGTTCACCATACGCCACCTGGAAGTTCTGGCCTACCCGAACCCGCTTATTGATGTTGAACTCCGTGTTTGCCCGCAGTGAGTAGCGTTTGTAGCCGGTATGTTTCATAATACCTTCCTGGTTGAAGTAGTTCAGCGACATGGCATACCGGCCCGTTTCGCTACCGCCTGACACGCCCAACTGGTGATTCTGGATGGGTGCCGTCTGGAAAATTTCCTCCATCCAGTCAGTTCCTTCCTTATTGGCTTTCGTGATGAGCAGAAAATTAGGCGAGTTGATGTCGTTATTGTAGCGGGTGTAGGTGCCATCCGCATTTTGGGCCACGCGCGGATCGCTGGCCGATGCACCACTTGGCAGGACGAAATCAGGTATAACCGGCGTTGGCCCGTTTCCGAACTGCGAGTGGGCCGGGTTGCCGTTGGCGCCCACGGCACCGGAATTTATCCGGGATTCCCAGGTTAGCTGTGCATACTCCTGCGTATTGAGCATATCTAATAATTTGCCATGCCGCTGCGAGCCGTAATAGGTGTCGTAGGTGAATTTGGGCTTACCGGCTTTACCTTTTTTCGTGGTGATGATCACCACGCCATTGCCCGCCCGCGAACCGTAGATCGAAGCTGCCGAGGCATCTTTCAGGATTTGCATGCTCTCCACGTCGTTGAGATTCAGCGTGTTGAGGTTCCCTTTCGTGGGAACACCGTCGATAACGTAGAGGGGCGAATTGTCGTTGATAGTACCAAAACCCCGAATACGAACCATCACGCCCCCACCCGGTGAGTTTTCGTTCCCAACCTGTACACCCGCCACGCGACCCTGTAGTGCCTGCCCAACGTTGGTAGCCGGAACCGACAGCAACTGCTTCGTGTCGACCGTAGCCACCGCTCCCGTAATGTCGCGTTTGGCCTGAGCGCCGTAGCCCGTCACAACCACTTCGCTCAGCGTTTTAATGTCGGCGGCTAACGTAATGTTTAGGCTTGTGCGGGAACCAATCGCCACATCCTGTGAGGAAAAGCCGATTGCTGAAATCGTCAACACATCGCGGCCCGCTGTTACATTGAGTGAAAATTGTCCATTGGCATCCGTAACTACCCCGGTTTGCGTTCCTTTCACGACAACGTTGGCACCGGGTAGGGCACTATTGTCATTGCCGTCTGTTATACGGCCTGTTATTTTGCGATCCTGGGCGAATGCCCCTACGCACAAAAGCCAGCTTACCACAAAAAGCGGCAATGTCCGGTACGCTTGTCGTAAAGCGTTGTTCATCATCAGGTTTGATTAGAATTGGTGAAAGAATTACGCAGGTACTATTGCCTAAAGGTAATCAATCCTGAATTCTAATTAATCTTACTTTAAGCCTAACGATTTAATAATAGCCAAAAAAATGCCCGGATGTTTTAGATCCGGGCTTTGTGCATTGCTATAGTACAATTTTTCTATGAAACGCAAATTATACCAATTGCAAGTCATCAATTACCCGCTGCACTTTGGCCTTTAGTTGCGCGTAGGTATCGTCAAATGCTTCTTTGCTCTCGAGTGGTTCGACTACGCTGACGTAGAACTTAATCTTGGGTTCGGTGCCCGAGGGGCGGGCCGACACTTTGGTACCATCAGCCGTGAAAAATTGCAGCACGTTCGATGATTCGATGCCCATTTTGCCAGCTTCTATAGTCGATGTTTGACCGGATTGAGCATCTAAACGCCCGAATTCACGGCGAGTCAGTTCTTTGTAATCATCCACCCGCACCACCGCTGAGCCAGCTATTTCTGTTGGAGGATTTGCCCGGAAATCGGCCATCATCTGCTGAATCTCCTCGGCACCCGCTTTTCCTTTTTTGGTCAGCGACACTAATGATTCGTAATAAAATCCATTTTCCTGATACATGGCCATAAGCATGTCGAACAGGCTCTTGCCCTGATCTTTGGCTGATGCCGTCAGTTCGGCAATGATGGCGCAACTCGCAATAGCGTCTTTGTCGCGCACGAAATCCCCGATGAGGTAGCCGTAGCTTTCTTCACCGCCCCCGATGAATTTTTCTTTGCCTTCGAGTTCACGAATGACTTCGGCAATGTATTTAAAACCCGTCAGCGTGTTGTAGCAGGTTACGCCGTAGTTTTTACACATCTGGTCGATGAGGTCGGTGGTTACGATAGTCTTGGCCACAAACTCCTTGCCGGTCAGCTTGCCCGCGTCGCGCCAGGCGTTGAGCAGGTAATAAATAATCAGGCTGGCCATCTGATTGCCGTTAAGCAGTTCAAATTCGCCGTGGTGATTGCGGGCGCCCGCACCCACGCGGTCGGCGTCGGGGTCGGTCGCCATCACCAGGTCGGCGTTGATGGAGTTGGCCAGGTCGAGCGCCAGTTGCATAGCCGCCCGCTCTTCGGGATTTGGCGATTTCACCGTCGGGAAATTCCCATCGGGCGTAGCCTGTTCCTCCACGATATGCACGTTGGTGAAGCCCAGCGCGTCGAGTACACGCGGTACGAGCGTAATGCCCGTTCCGTGAATGGGTGTGTACACAATGCTCAGGTCGGACTGGCGTTTAATCACGTCTGGGTTCACGGCATTCGATTTGAGCCGCTCCACATAAGGCGCGTCGATTTCTTCGTCAATCAGGCTAATGCGTTCGGGAATGCCCTCGAATTTAATGTCATCGACCGACGTAATCTTGTTGACTTCATTGATGATGGCTTTATCGTGCGGGGAAACTACCTGCCCGCCGTCGTTCCAGTACACTTTGTAGCCATTATACTCCGGCGGGTTGTGCGACGCCGTGACCACAATACCACTCTGGCAGCCCAACTGCCGGATGGCAAACGATAATTCGGGCGTTGGGCGCAAGGCACTGAACAGGTACACTTTAATGCCATTGGCCGAAAAAATGTCGGCCACGAGCCGGGCAAATTCGGGGCTCATCCGGCGGCTGTCGTGGGCGATGGCCACGCTGATGTCCTGGCCCCGAAAAGCTGCGTTGATGTAATTGGAAAGTCCCTGCGTGGCGGCCCCGACGGTGTAGCGGTTCATGCGGTTGGAGCCGACGCCCAGAACACCGCGCAGGCCACCCGTGCCAAACTCAAGGTCGCGGTAGAACGAGTCGGTCAGTTCGGTAACGTTGCCCGAGTCGATCAGATGCTGAATGGATTCTTTGGTGGCGGCATCATAATTACCGGCAAGCCATTTATCAACGCGCTGTTGAGTAGGGGAGTCGAGGGCCGTTGTCATGCTTGTGTATTCTATAGTTAGTTGTAAAATGAATGTACTATTTTTAGGCAAAAAGAAGCCTGTTATCGGGAATAAGTCAAAAAGCCCTGAGCTGTTAAATCTTCATCTAACTCTTCCCAATGAATGCCGTATCCATCAGCGACCAGCTCAAATTGGTTTCGTTGTTCGGGAGTGGCCCGTTGCAAACGAGGAAACCAGGCCAGCGGACTGCCTACCACTCGTCCGTCGTTCAACTCGACATAAACCCGAGTGTCGTCAAACCATACATTCTTAGCCCTGAACGTGTCCATTTGAGTTAATGGTTTACTGCTTGAAAAATTCTTTCCACCGATTCTCAATGATGTCCTCGACCATCCAGTCCGGGTTCTCTTCAATCAAGCCTTCGGCAATTTTCAGGTCTCTGGATTTCATACCATAATTTTCTAACAACTGAACGGGCTTTATCGAAAACCGCGCTTCTTCATCACTATTTCGGACATGAACATGAATTGGTAGGTGGTCATTGCTCTAAAACAAGAATCGAAAGCCAAATACTCTAAAAATTTCGGGCATTGTGATTATGGTGTTAATCCGCCAAAATTACGACTACCTGTTTCATCACCAAATCTGCCTGGTAGATTCGTGGTAGATTTAACGTAAAAAAGCCGGTATAAGCAATGTTATCCGGCTCTACCTGACTCAACTACAAGTAGCTACTCTCTACCTCAAAATCGGCTCCAGCGCAGCCCGGTTTTCATCGAGCCAGTGGTGAATGTCAGCGAGTTGCAATTGCCCATTCGTGAGTGTGTACACCCGTTTGGCGGTCTGTGCCAGGCGGGGCTTGTGGGTAATCAGAAGCATAGCCATCTGCGGGCGCAACCGATTGAGCAGGTTCATCACAAATAGCTCGGTGTTTTTATCCATCGCTGCCGTTGGTTCATCGAGCAGGAGCAGTTGCGGGTTACGGTACAACGCCCGCGCCAGCGCGACCAACTGCCGCTGCCCACCCGACAGGTTTACGCCATCTTCGCCCAGGAGGGTCAGGTAACTCTGCGGAAAGGTTTCAAAGTAGCGGTCGAAGCCATATTGCTGGCAGAAGTGAATTAGTCGTTCGGCTTCTTGGGCCGTGTTTCCCAGACAGATATTATCGAGCAATGTGCCACTGAACAAGTTAACCTGCTGTGGTACAACACCGATACTTTGCCGCCACATTACGGTTTCCATTGCATTCCAGTCAATTCCATTGAGTTTAATTTGTCCACCCTCAGGAGCATAAAAACGCTGGAGTAATTGGAGTAATGTACTTTTCCCGTTGCCACTTTCGCCCAACAGCGTAATCAATTCACCTTTGCGGATGGTCATGGAAATATTTTCCAGCAGCAACGGACGACCCGGAAAGCGAAAACTAAGATCCTTGATAATCAGCGACTCGAAACGAAATTCTGGATCAGGCACCGAACTTACGTCGGTCGGGCGTTGCTGTTCGGGAGTAAGATGGGCATATTCGTACATGCGCTCGAAGGCAACGTTGGCTTCCTGCAACTGTATGTTGGTGAGGGCCAGACTCGCTACGGCGGGCAGGATGCCGCCAACTAAGGTCAGAATGGCCATCATCTCACCCAACTGCAAGGATTTTTGTACGACCTGAAACGATGTAACCGCAATCAGTCCGGCAATGAGCAGGGCACTGATGATTTCGGCAGTCAGGTTGAAGCGAAGCCCAACGGTACCGAGTTGATACACTTTATCCTGAAAGCGGCCGTAAATCGCTTTGGTGATGGCGCCAAAAAACGCTTCCCGGTTGGTAGCCTTGATTACGTCGATGCCCTGAATAGTGTCGACGTAATTACTTTCGGTGTGCGCCGAAGCCGCCATGACCTCGCGTTGTCCGTCGATGATGCACCGGTGATACCGCCACACCAATCCGCCATATAGCGGGATGCTGGCAAGGCTCAATACCCCCACCCAAATCGAGTAGGTGAACAGATACCCTGCCGACACCAGAACGACTAATGCGTTGATGACTACGGCTCCCGTAACATGGCTGATGCTGCGCTGAATCCGGCCCGTGTCGTTCAGACGAGCGATGAGTTCGCCGGTTTTTCGGCTGTCGAAAAACGCTTTGGGCAGGTAGAGCAGTGCGCCGTAAAACTGGTTGATGATCCGGTTGTTGAAATCGCGGCTTTGTCGATTTAGCAGAAAACCGCGCAGATAGCCCACTACAGACCGCGCTAACAGCAAAAAGGCCAGTAATGCCAGGCCAAGCATCAACCGTTTCGTATCGTGTTTTGGCAGAATTTCGTCGATGAGTTTTTGCGAGAAAATAGCCGTCGACAATCCAAGCCCGGCCGTTACGATGCCTAATCCGGTAGCAATGCCCAGCAGGGGAGCATCATCGTGGATGAGGCCGAGTAGCCAGCGTCGTTTGGCCTTTGTTTCGTCGGTTTGTTGCTGTAATGCACCGTTTGGTGTCAGCGTCATCAGGATGCGCGAAGGCCAGATAGCCGCCAGTTCATCGTTGGTATACGTAACAACGCCCTGGGCTGGATCGCCAACGATGAAGTGATTACGGGCGGCATCCCAGCCGTAGCAGACTATATAATGTTGAAGCCTGTTATCAATTAATACATGCAAAATGACCGGTGCGTTGACATCAGTTTTTAGGTTTTCGACGGAAACAGCCTCTATACCCTCGGCATCGAAACCGATTTGCGATGCGGCCTGATACAAACCCAGCAGCGAGGTGCCTTGTGGGTCGGTGCCACTCAGCTCGCGCAGTCGTTCGAGTCGGCTGTGGCCGCCATAGTAGGCTAATAATGAGGCCAGACAGGCCACCCCGCAGTCGGCTTGCCCCTGTTGCCGCACGAGTGTTCGACTGATGTGTTTGAGCGGTTTCATATCAGAAGGTGTGATGGGTAAAATATTCGATGAAAAGACAAAGCAGGTCCCACAGAACCGATAAAATCTGTTCCATATTTAATAGCCAGAATGTAATGAGAAATAGATCAGAGGTGCCGGGCAACGACCTCGATGCTGGTTTCGCCCCGGAAATGTTTCGCCAGCGACCCATCGGCGTGGTAGATTAGCACGTCGGGCACCGATGTGAAACCAAACGTTTCGTAGGCCGTTTGTTTGTCGATATGCGCTACCTGCACATTGGGCAGGTTGTTGATTTTGTGCGTTTTCGCAAACGTTTTCAACGCGGGCGCAGGTGCCGACGAGAGCATAAGCACTTGTGCGGAAGCCAGCGAAGCCGCTTTCTTCTGCAACTCAGCGGCCTCACGCTGGCAATGGTCGCAGTCGGGATCGAAATAGATCAGCACCGCCGGACGGTTGCTTAATGCTGCGCTACTAATTTCAGAACGGTCGATGCTATACGCCGTAAAGTCAGGTAATGTCTGAATCCGCTTAGCGACTTGCTGTTTATGGTTTAATTTATTGGTAAATCCCCAACCCAGATAGGCCAGCACAGCTAATACCAGGACAGGCAATGCCCATTTCAGATGCGTTCTCATGACATACTGACGGTTAAAAACATTATGAAAGCGACCCACACTAACAGACCGGAGCCATAGGAAGCCGCCACTAAGCCAAACGCCTTTGGCATCGGTATTTCGATTACTTGAGAAACCCCATAAGCCAGTACTAACCAGTAAGCTAACTCGAAGAGGTTAGCGAGTTGAAGCGGGTACAGCAGGTAATTATCAATCGACTGGGACTCGAACAGATTTAACAAGCTAAGCGGGTAAAAAAACTGCAAATCGTTTAGGCTGTAATCGGTTTGCACGAACAAGAACCATATCAGCTTGATAACGGCCGGAAATAACAAGACCAATTCTGCCTGAACTGCTACCCGAAAGAACGGCTTGAATACCCACCGATTTGTTGCGAAATAGTAGCCCAGACTGATCAGAGCCGCTACAAAAGTAAATTTGATCAGGTTGAAGACGGGCAAAATCACATAAGCCAGCCAGGACCACTGATGACTTTGATCGATACTTTCTTCAATCTGCTCGAACGTCATTTGCTCCGCGAGTGCGTTGAAATATAGTTCGTCGGAAATAAGCAGATGCTGCCCGGCAAATGTTAGCAATAAAGTACCTATTGTTATAGACAAAAACAACACCCAGCCATTCTCGATTGGGGCTGGATGTTCCAGATTTTGTAATGGGAAAGAAGTATCGGAGTAAGCCATTTCAAGTCAAAAATTATTCCTGGCGTTATAAATTATTTTGAAAACGTATTATTTTTAATTCTCAATTTCCAACCCTTGTTTCTATGCGAATAAGCAAGCAGATGAGTGTGGTAGCCAGATGAGACAAGAATTTACTTCTTAACACTCAATTTTTTTAAAATAATAGTGTAAGCCTATCAATAGAGTTGCATAAAAAAACATCAAAATATAAAGAGTAGTCTATATCTTATAATTTGTGAATGCAGAATACATTCTAAACAGAACCGGTATTGCGCCAAAGCAACCAAAAATAACCTTTAACGATTTCATGTAGCCTGATGATTTATAGAACAAGTACAGTACATAAAATGTATTGTACTTGTTCTTATATTTAGTGAGGAAAATACTCCCACATGTTAGTAACTACTCCCAATAAACTGCATCCCCTATCACAATGCTACCGATGAGAAAAGAGCCTAATGTGAATCCATCACAAAAACCAACTGCAAAACTTTTCTATCTAATCACTGCTTTCTTCGGCTTCGTTTTTCGGCAAAATGAAGAATAAGTAAGCTTAGAAAGCAGACAATCATAATTACTGTAAATATTACAGCTTGACTTTTAGAAGGTCCAGGTTCAAAGAGGTAAAACCTGCTGTACCATATGAAAGCACAAACAGCTACTATTTGAATAGATTTAGTAAAGAACTTCATTGTAATGCAAGATTTACAAGCCGTACACCAATATAAATGGTGTACGGCTTCAATGCAATTTAAAAAAGATCTTTCGCGTCATTTAAGCCACAGGCAATACCTGAAGCAGTGCCCGCACCACTAAGGACTTTACCCGCTAAACTAAAAAATCCACCAACAGCAAGAGTTAATCCAAGGCCAATGCAAAGTCCACTGGCAAAATCTCCCCAATTCGGCCTTCCGGCTTGTATATTTTCGAGTTCCTTACTTGTCAACGTCTTCATCATGTTTATCTTTCAATTTTGTTTAATAAAGACTGCCTATTGCTGCTCCACAAACAGGTACGACCGCGCCACCAAGCATTGCTGCAAGTCCAATCCCTCCTGAGACTGCCCCCACTAATATAGATGCGCCTATAGCGACACCACATGCGAAGCCCGCTCTTTTATCGCTAAGTGAACCACCAAAAAAATTAGCCATTTGCTGGCTTTCCAGCTTTATCATAATTTTAAAATCAACAGGTTTCACCTACTCTATTTTCTCAGGCTTTTCGGCATCCGCCTTTGTTGCGCGTCAACAAGACAAAGGTGGCCGATGAAATGCCCCGGTGCATGAGCAAACTTACCCATTTTTCGTAGGTAGCCTTGCTCATTTTTGCATGAGTAAACTTACCCATAACTTACCTATGCCAGTAAGGCAGTTATCTGTTCACGTTCCATGAGCACAAAGCGGGTCAGGCTGCCTGGCCCGCCGGTTACGTTCAGTTTCTGAGAAATTTTAGCTTTGTGGTTGTTCACCGTTTTCGCGCTAATGAATAGAGCAGCAGCAATTTGTGGGCCGGTGCTGCCCTCAACCATAAGTTTCAAAACGCGCCGTTCGGCAGGCGTCAGGTCGTGCCAACCGGGGAAGGTTTCTGTTAGTTCATAGCCCGAATGTGTTTGCAGTAGAGAGGAGTGGTAAAACCGTCCGGCTTTGAGAGTAAGTAGACAATCGGTCAGTTCATCCACTGTGCAGAGCACATCGAATTCCAGATTATCCAGCACCGCCCAGAGGCTCTTCGTCAAAACGGACTCCGAGGTTAGGCAAACAATAATCGACGTGCCTGAGCTAATGGCCCGGATGTTGGTAAAGAGAGCTGGGTTTTCGAGGTTCTCGTTGGTGATGAGCGCAAAGCGCGGTAGCCCGGCTGCTACGCGCTTTTGAAATAGCATCGGGTCAGCCTGGGGTGTTTGGCAGTCCACCCCGGCTTTGTCAGCAGTAGCAATAATTTTGAGTAAAATTGAACGACGGTGGCATAAAGCGGTCAACAACATAGGTGGTAGGGCAGCGCATGAGACGTTAGGATAAGGAAGAGGATGAAGTACTAAAGTAGCTTTTTTTGTAATCAATAGTTGTTATATATGAAATTTATTTCTCTTGCATTAGATAATGGGGGGGGGATATCTGATTATGAACGACATAAATATAATAAGGTGCTCACGGTCTGGTTAGTCCAAAAACAGCGTGGTGTCAGGTTCTCAAACCTGACACCACGACACTGCGGTTTATCAACCAGTAAAATGATCTTACCTTAAAATCGGTTCCAGGGCAGCCCGGTTTTCATCGAGCCAGTAATGAATATCGGTCACAATCTCGCGGATGCCCAACTGGGGTTTCCAGCCGGTTAGTTTCGTCACATTGGTGTTGTCGGTGATGTAGAGCCGGATATCGGCGGCCCGGTTTTCGCTCACCTGCTTAATGGGAATGGTTTTGCCCGTTATTTCCTGACAGATTTGGGTCAACTCTTGCAACGACGCGCTGCTTTCCACGCCACCGCCCGCGTTCAGAATCTGCCCGTTTACGGCGTCGAGGTGGTGTAACTGCCAGTCGATCAGCCGGTAGAGGTCGGCGATGTGGAGCATATCGCGGGTTTGTTTACCCGTTCCACCGTACCCTATATACGCAAGCTGCTGCTCGAAATAATGTTTAGCAATCCAGAGCACCATCACGCCCTGATCGACTTTGCCCATTTGCCAGGGTCCGGTGATGACGCCACAGCGGTTGATAACCGTTCTCAACCCATAAAACTCGTTGTATTCCTGAATCAGCAACTCCGACGCCAGTTTGGTGGTACCATATAACGACCGCGCTCCGGTGAGCGGGAAATCTTCGGCAATTCCCCGCGCCGATACGCCCGGCACAGGCTGGTTGTCGGCGAGAACAAAGCGCGTGTCGGCCTCCTCAAAATTCAGCGTTTCGATGGTTCTAATTGGATAGACGCGACTTGTGGACAGAAAAATAAAATTAGCCTTGTGTTTCAGGGCATAATTGAGGCAATTGACCGTGCCAAACAAATTGGTATTAATGAGGTAATCGGGCGTGCCATCCAGCCCGGCCAGCACGGATGGTTCGGCAGAGGCCTCGATAACGGTGTCGACGGCGGGGAGCGCGTCGAAATCCTCTTTGTTCCGAATGTCGCCGTGCAGAAATTCGATACCGACCGCTTTGAGCCGGGCTAAGCTCAATTCGGAGCCGCGCCGTTTGAGGTTGTCGAGCGCAAAAATCTGATACTGCGGATAATTTTTCTTAAGCGAAATGGCCAGCGATGAGCCAACGAATCCGGCTCCGCCGGTAATGAGAATGTTCATAAGCAAGTAGATTGGCAGGAGACGCAATACCTTGCGTCTCCTGCCGGATGCTGTAGCTGACGCATAGGAGACGCAAGGTATTGCGTCTCTACATTAAGATGTAATACGTTTCAGTTGGATATTTTCGACGGGGCGAATGACTAAGGGTACCTTCTCAACTTTCACCGAACTGCTGTCTAAGCCGAACCAGCGGTCTTCGGGCGTGGTGAAGCCTTTGATGCTAAAATAGATATTCATGATAAAGCGTTCGCGGGCGGGCAGTTCGTTCTCGAACGACAGGAATTTTTCGAGCACCACAAAGCGGAAATCACCGATTACATTCTGGCGGCTGAGCGATTCGTAGCGGCTCGTAATGTCCACTTCCTTGTTCTTCACCATATCTTCAATCACCTTTCTGAAGAACAGGTTGATGCGTTGCTCGACCCGAAAACCTAATTTAAACGTCACTTTATAGGCATCGTCAGGCGCAATGGTGTTCACTTTGTATTCCATCGTGTAGGGGTCGTCGGTGGTATCAACGTGAACGAACCAGTAGATATCGGCGCGTTTGGGGCGCTTTTGAAAGATGGAATAAATGATTTTTGATTCGATCTCCGATTGCCGGGCCGCATTGCTCATAAAGACAATGTGGGTGGAATATTTCGGAATACTGATGTCGCGGCTCAGTTCTTTAATAGCCTGAATATAGTGGTCGATTCGGACGTATTCGGTCAGGCGAAGTTTAATCTGGAAGGCCTGTAGCCAAATGTACATCACGCTGGCAATGGCTGAACCAATCAGCACCGATACCCAGCCACCATGTGGAAACTTAATCAGGTTAGCAACCAGAAAAGACCCTTCGATACCCAAATAAACGAATAAGAACACAACAACCCACCACGCCTGGTACTTATGGGTATACAGGTAATAGGACATCAGCAACGTGGTCATCAGCATCGTCAGGGTAATGGCCAGCCCATAAGCGGCTTCCATGTTCGACGACTCGCGGAAGTACAGCACCACCCCCACGCAGCCTGACCAAAGCAATAAATTGACACTTGGTACGTAGAGCTGACCTTTCTGAACGCTGGGATAGCGAAGACGAACTTTAGGCCAGAAGTTCAGCCGAATTGCCTCGCTAATGAGGGTAAACGAGCCACTGATAAGAGCCTGGCTGGCAATAACCGTAGCGGCTGTAGCGACTGAAATACCGATGGTCAGAAACCAGGGTGGCATCACTTCGTAAAACGGAATACGGTTCTGAAGTTTTTGGCCTTCAATACTAAGCAACCAGGCGCCCTGCCCAAAATAATTCAGGACTAAGCAGGATTTAACAAATACCCAGCTAACCCGGATGTTGGACCGCCCGCAGTGCCCCATGTCCGAATACAGAGCTTCAGCGCCCGTTGTGCAAAGAAATACTGAACCTAAGAGCCAGAAACCACCGGGATACTCCGACAAGAGCCACCAGGCATAATAGGGGTTGGCAGCGGCCAGAATACCCGGCGCCTGGGCAATCTGAATGATACCGAGCGTGCCGAGCATGATAAACCAAACGAGCATAATGGGGCCGAATGCCGTACCGACTACGCTTGTTCCGAAGGTTTGAATCAGAAACAGAAGGGTTAAAATGGCAATAACAATCTCAATAATCTGTATATGCGTGATCGCCGGATAAAGCAGCCGAAGCCCTTCAACCGCCGACGAAACCGAAATAGGGGGTGTAATAATCCCATCGGCCAGCAGTGCCGATCCACCAATTATGGCCGGCAAGGTTAGCCAGCGGGCATGCCGCCGAACCAGCGCGTAAAGCGCAAAAATACCACCTTCGCCCCGGTTGTCGGCTCGTAAAATCAGAATGACATATTTGACGGTGGTTTGTAAGGTTAGCGTCCAGAGAACACAGGAAAGGGCACCACGCACAACATCGGCTCGTACTGGGTTGTCAGGACCGACAATAGCCCGAAGTGTGTACAGGGGCGATGTACCGATGTCGCCGTAAATGATACCCATTGCCACCAGCAGCCCGGCGGCTGAAACGGTGTCTAAATGTTTCTTATCTTCCATAAATCAGGCTTTCGCCTTTTGGTCTACAAGCGGGGTCAAAACCGGGCAAAGATAACCCATGTTTGGCTTCATTATTCGCACGTCAACTGAAAGTTTAGTGCTTTGCTGAACGGCCAAAAAAGAGGTTAGAACGGGTTGCCGTTAACGGTAGCCCGAAATCCAGCGGGGGCTATCGACCGTATATACACTGACCGCTACGGGTACAAGCTTACGTTTTGTTTAATTAGGTGTGTTGGGTAGATGGCCCGTTTGCTAAGCGGGCTATCTCTTTTTGGGGATTGCGCCCGACACCTCCGGGTTGAGTAGATTTGCCATTTTTGTATATTGCCTGGCTATTCTTTCTTCAGCCTGTTCATGCCCTCTTCACCAGCCGCCTTTACTGATGGTCAATTTGAACAATTGATCGGAAACCTGAGCCAGCTCCCCACGTTCACGATTGGTCGGGGAGCCGATAATGAGCTAATCGTACCCAACAGCAAAGTAAGCAGCCATCACGCCCGCCTGATTCAATGCACGCCCACGAGTTTTTTGTTCGAGGACCTGTCCAGTAAGAATGGCTCGTTTGTGAATGGCATTCGAGTCACCCGCAAAATTGTCGACAGTCACGATACCCTGCGGCTCGCTGACGCCGATTTCACGGTTGACGAGCTACTTGCCCTACGAAAGGTGGATCCCATTATACCCATGCAAACGGCGCCACCCGTGCCGCCTGGGGTTGACAACCGGCCTGACGCCCTCGATTTTACCGGTCAGTTTGCCGACCTGCAGCAGGTTCACGAACAATACCCGCAACTCCGCCGGGACTGCCGCAACCGCGAAAAAATGATTCGGACTGGCAGCGTCATTCTTTCCTCCATTGTGGGCATAAGCGCCGTTTTCACAACGGGCGGATCGGCCCTGCCGCTGCTGCATATCCTGTCGGGCGCTGGCCTGAGTGTGCTGGTGCCGACCCTGTGTTCCACGCTGCTGTCGACGGAGGAGAAATTAGAAGTTATTGACAAAGAATACCGGGAACGGTATCGGTGTCCCAATCCGACCTGCCGCGACCCATTTGGCGCGCGCGAATGGGACCTGCTCGCCCAGCAAAAGAGTTGCCGACGCTGTCAGGCGGTGTGGGTGAAGTAAATTTTTTTGATTTCTCACTTACCTTTTCTGGCGGTGCCCGATACACGGACATCTTTCACTAATTTATTCTTTTTGTCAACCATGTCACAACTTGCCAGTCAGACAGACCTGCCAACCGACGCCTATTCCATGACGCCATCGACTACCACACCCGCCAAATCTGGTCCTGATAAAAATAAAGTACTGGCTATTTCCGCTGCTACGCTATTGTTGGGCAGTGCCGCCTGGGCCATTAGCCAAAAGATTACCGAAAGAGGAAAGCAGCCATCAGACAATGAGATGAATACGTCAAATTCTCCTTCTCCTGTTGCGCTTCCTGCCGATGTTGATGTGGCCGGTAAAGTAACCGACGGCATGTCGTTTGAGCAGGCGTTCGGTGCCGCCCGTGCTGAGGTCGGTATGGGCGGAGTGTTTAGCTGGCACGGTCGCTGGTACAATACGTTTGAGAAAGAAGAATGGAGCGGTCTGTCGCTGCAGCAGCGACAGGAGTATACCGAACAGATTACCGGAGAGAAACTACCGGTTAAGCCCTACGCACCACAGGTGGCCCAAACACCCGGAACTGCTTCCGGAACAACCGACCAAACAGAGCCTGTCCTTATTGAAGGCCACCTAAACGGTCAGCGCGTAATGGGCCTCGATTTCAACCACGATGGAGTGATCGACACCTTAGTAATGGACGGCGCCGACGGGTACACCTATCGGGTCGTGGATGCCAGCGGTGATGATGGGCTGGATACGGTTTATCGCTACGATTCACTCGATGGTGAGCTAACTGGCGCGGTTCGCATCGATCACCCGTTTGTGTTGTCCAACGAGCAGTTCAGCCAGGGTCTGGAGGCCAGCATGGCGAAAGAAGTAGTTGATTCGATTCTTGAGCCGGACGCGTCGGCGGCCATCCCAACTGCACCAGCCGAAGATAGTATAGTGGATGAACCTGAGCCCGATGAAGCAACTTATCTGGCTGACTCACACGAGCCGGACGATACGTATATTAACAATGGGGATGTTCGTGACATGGACGAGTAAGTGCTTATGAGTGCATTTAAAACAACCCTTATTACCTGCCAGCAGTGTGGCCGGCGAATTCTGGTTCGGACAGCCGATGCCGAACTGGGATCGATTACCTGCTCGCATGTCGGGTGCGGAGCTGTCAATGTGCTGCAAACAGCCTTTCAGTACGATGAAAACATTGTGCGGGGATTGCCCGGATTCGGGCAGTTGATCTATTTGGGCAGTTCGGCAACAGCCTACCCGCTTCAGTTTGGCCGTAATGTGATTGGCACGTCGGATACCTGCACAATGCAGGTAGACCGTTTTGTGCACAATGGCCGGTGCTACATCAGCCGCCGGCATTGCACGCTCACCATTACCTTCGATAAGTGGACTGGCCAACTGCGCTACCAACTTCAGGATGGGGCTGTCGATCTGCAAACGCAGATCATGCAGTACAGTCTCAACGGGACACAACTGAGGGGTACCCCGTTGCAGAAAGCCGAGATGATCGACGTTGGTGATGACGAAATTATTACTCTGGGTGGCCTTGACCGCTTTCGGTTGAGCCATTTCGCCATTTCTCCCGCTATGCTCGATACCTACAAAGTTGAGCTGGATTTTAACCCTGATCGCACGCAATAACGTATGCACATTCAGCCAGCTTTGCCCCTTGCCTTCTCCCATATTGGGCAACGGACGATCAATCAGGACGCGCTCTATCCGGCGGTTAACCGGGCAACTGAGGCTACCCAGCTTTTTATCGTCTGCGACGGGATGGGCGGTGCCGACAAAGGAGACGTGGCCAGTCAGTTGCTGTGCGATGCAATCGTGCGTTACGCATCGGCACTGGGTGGCCCTATTTTTGATAGCGCCCACCTGCAGGCTGCGCTCGATCAGGCGTATGAGGCTTATGAGGCCTATTTGCACCAGCATCCGCTTGCAAGCCGCATGGGGTCGACTCTCGCTTTGCTGCAATTTCATGAACGGGGCGTTACCATCGCACATATCGGCGATAGCCGGGTTTATCAGCTACGGGCGGGCAAAATTATTTTTCGGACGCAGGATCACCGGCAGGTGGACGACATGGTTAAGGCTGGAATAATTACCCCTGAGCAGGCACTAACGCACCCCTGGCGGAATCGGCTGAGCCGGGCCGTTGTTGTCAGCTCGGTTGAGGCAGACAAACCAGTCATTCACGCTGCTCCCGACCTGACAATGCTGGCTGACATCCGGGCGGGCGACTATTTTTTTATGTGTACAGATGGCGTACTGGAACAAATTGATGATCTTACAGTAGAAGCCTTACTGTCTGATAGCCAGCCTGATAGCGAAATAATAGAGGCCATGCAAGCCCTCTGTAGTGGCCAGACAAAAGACAATTATTCTGGTTATTTAATTGGCATCAGTCAGGTAACGCAAATGCAGCTTATTGGTTAGTAAGTTAGTGGTTAGCAGGTTATAGAATAACCTAAATTTGCCTTAAACAAATGCCGATTCATCTCCTGCTCTACTTAGGATTACTGATTAGCTGCCAGCAAACTGCATCGACCGGGCAAACGTATGCCGTTGTTATTGGTATTTCTGATTATCAGGCCCTTACCTACGCCACCGGCGATTTACGGTTTGCCGACCGGGATGCCCGGCAGGTTGTCGCTTTTCTTCAACGCAGGGCAGGCGGGTCGGTACCGGCTTCGCATATCCACCTGCTAACGAACCGTCAGGCAACTCAGGCAAACATCCGTCAGGCACTGATGCTCTTTAAGCAGGCTGGTCCCGGCGACCGCGTTATCCTTTATTTCTCAGGTCATGGCCTGCCCGACAGTTTTGTTCCCTACGATGCCCGTCCGGGAGACCGGAGCCGGTTGCTAACCCATCAGGCTATTAAAGCCGCTTTTCATGAATCCAAATCCCTAACAAAACTAAGCATAGCCGACGCCTGCCTGTCGGGCGGCATGACCCGGCAGCAGGCAAGCCCGCGCACGATAGCGAAGGGTGTGAGCGAGGGCAGCAATGTAGCCATGATGCTGGCAAGCCGATCCACTCAGTATGCGGTCGAAGACGGCCGATTGGCTGGTGGGGCGTTCACCTATTTCATGCTGCGCGGATTGACCGGGCAGGGCGATCTCGACGGCAATCGAATTGTAACGATACGGGAGTTGCATCGGTATGTAGCTCCACACGTGAAAAAACGGACGCGGGGACAGCAGACACCGGTTTTTTATGGCCGGTTTTCGGATGACCTTCCTTTAGCGTATCTTTGATTTGTAAGCTGCTCTGCACCCTCCTTCCACGCTATGAATCAACCGTTTACCTCGTTTCAGGACTTCAAGCGACGCTATCCGATTCGCCCGAATGATGAAGGGTCGCTGTTGGGTAGCGGCTCCTATGGTCGGGTCATCAAAGTCGAGGATCAGGTTGAAACGGAGTGGGTTGCCATTAAGATCAGTGAGTTTAAGGGCAATGATACCAAATCGCTGAAGGCCGAAGTCGAACTGGCGCAGCGGGTTCCCCGGCAAACCAACATTGCCCGCTACGACGCCTGTTATCGGCTCGAAACCGACACCAGTGTGAGCGATTTCGCCATCATGAAATATTATCCCGATGGTAATCTGGCTGACCTTATCCGTCGCGTAACGCTGACACCTACCCAAATTTATGACATCACGCAGGGCATTCTGCTGGGCCTTCAGCACCTGCACCGCCAACGAATTGTTCACCGTGATTTCAAACCGGCCAACATCCTTATCTCCCGTGATTATGCCGGGCGGTTCATTCCTAAAATCGCCGATTTTGGCCTGAGCAAGTTGGTGAGCGACGACGAACTCGACAGTTCGGACTTTGATTTGAGCGACGGGCGGGGCACACCTTCCTACAAAGCTCCGGAGCAGATTGAAGGCAGCCGGGTTAGTTTCAACCTCGACTTATGGGCGTTCGGCGTTATTCTCTACGAACTGATGACGGGCGAAAAGCCGTTTCGGGCCAATTTACGCAACAGCAGCGATCAGTCGGTTCGGCGCGAAATCGAGAAGAAAATCATAACCGTCGAGCTGCCCGCCCGCCTGAACCAGGTTGCCGAGCCATATGCGTCGATGATTCGGCGGTGTTTAGTGCGCGACATCCATCAGCGTGCCCGCAAGGCACAGGAATTATTAGACTTATTGGATCAAATTCCCCAATTACTGGCCGAGGCCAATAGGTTGGTTGGCAGGCAGCAGTACAACGACGCGCTTGCCCTGTTTGAGGAAGTACTGGCCAAGCGGGAACATCATGCCGAAGCCCGGAAGGGCGTGGATCAGTGTAAGGCGGCTCTTGAGCAACAGCACATTAGTACGTTACTGAACGATGCCGATGCCCTGCTTGCTCAGCAGCAGGTTGAGCAGGCGAAAAGCAGGTATGAGCAGGTTTTGCATATTAATCCGGCTCACGCTGCCGCTGCCCGTGGCCTGGTATTCTGCATCGACCGGCTCCGCCCGCAGCCCGTGGTCATAGAGCCTGATGTAACAGATGTGTATCGGGAAGAACAAACGGACGTGTATGTGGCCCCATCGGCATCAGCCCCGGCCGGTAAAACGTCCAAACCGCTGATTGGCCGCGAATCGGTTGCGGTAGCGACGCCGGGTGTTCAGCCAACTCCACAGAGCGAACCGGTAGCCCAGCCGATTATCGCATCGCCTGTTAGGCAGCCCCTGGGAAAACCGTTTCCCTGGCGGGTGGTAGCTCCGGCAACAGTAGGGTTAGTTACCCTGGCGCTTTATTTTACCCTGAGAGATAGAACACAACCGGCAACGACGGGTACTGTTCAGCCAAGAGACAGCAGCGTTACCGTTAGGGCAGAAATAATTTCGGGCGGTAAAAAATTGCCAGATACAGTGACCGCGATTGTGCCCAGGCTGGGTGAGTCCAAAGATGCGCTGACCAAACGCCGAATTGACGTGGCTCTTGACAAAGCGCGTCGGGCGTATAAAGTAAAAGACTTTGAACAGGTTCTTGTGCTGACCAACAGCGCGCTACAGCTCGATCCTACGCGCCGGGATGTAGTTGCGCTGCGTGATGCTGCCCTGAAAGAAAGTCAAAAGAAACCGTCGGGAACGCCAGAGCCTGATAAGCCGACGCCCCTAACGACAACCGCCCCGGAAGTGCCAAAAGACGTTGTGCCAGCACCAGCCGAATCAGAGAAGTCGAAATTGTCGGAGCCGACTCCTGAAGAGAAGGCGAAAAATGAAAAACAGAAGCATCAGGATACGTATGACGAGTTGATTGACGAAGGCATGAAAGCCATTACCAATGGCAACAACAAAACAAAAGCTGTTGCAACGTTTAACAAGGCACAGGCACTGGCGAAAGACCATCAATTGAGTACCGCTAAAGCCGACGGAGCCTACAACTACAACATGAATAAAGCAAATAACCTCTTTGAGCGGGAGGAGTTCGACGGAGCAAAAGCCTGGTATGAGGTCGCGCTATCCGTGAAAGATACCCCGGAAGTTCGACGGAAAATTAAACTATGCCAATAAAGCAGTAACCTACATGTTTATGACTAAACCACTACACCGGTTCATCCTTTTCCTGCTGCTGTCGTTTAGCCTGCTGCCCGCCATTCAGGTACTGGGCCGGGCGCCGGAAAAGGTCCTCCTTGTCGATGACGAATATGATCGATACAAAAAACGGGGTGACGACCTGTTTAAGGAAGGTAAGTACCTCGAAGCCCGCCGACAATACCAGAACTGCCTCGAAGTCCCCGGCTTTGAAAATGATACGTACGCGAAAGGGCAGATTGACGAATGTGTTACCGGTTTGGCCCTGCGGCAGCAGGCTACCGATGCCGTGCAGCAGGGCAAAGGTCCGGAAGCAATTAAACTGTTCAATCAACTGCTCAATCTCAACCCCGACGATGCGACGACAAAGTCGCAGTTAACGGATTATTACGAGCGCGAAGGCAACAAGCTGTTCAATCAGAAAGCGTATGTGGCCGCCAGAAACAGCTATACGCAGGCCCTCAACTATGCCACTGCAACAAAGCGGGAGTCTCTCCTGATTCAGATTAATACCATTAAAGGAATTATTGCGCCCCCTAAACGGATTGGTTTAAAGGTTTTTACGGGCGCTGTAGCCATTGGGGCAGGTGTTTATGCGTTGCTCCTGCGTAGCGATTTTCAGGATAAACTGGGCACATTGAGTCAAATCAGCCAGACGGTTGACCCAACCGACAGCGGAATAATTGCTAACCCGGATTCCTACCGTCAGTATAATGAAGCGTATACGGCCGCCGAAACTGCCCAGCAAAAAAACGGCTTGTTTAAAGCCTGCATTGGTGTTGCCGCAGTGGCGACCATAGCCGAACTATACCTGTTGCTGCACAAGCCAAAGCTACGCACGAATGCGCTGCACTGGAAGCCATCCTCACAATCAGTGGGGCTGGCTATTGGCTACACATTTTGATTTATCCCACACCCTCTTGTCTCCTGATCATGAAAAATTTACCCGCTCTTTTTATTGGCCTGATGTTACTTGGCAGTTGTGGCGGACTGCTATGGAGTTGCGAGACCTGGGAACTCCCTACCAAAAAATTGCAGCGGAATTGTGTGCCGCCATCGGGTACGCTCGCGGCACAAGTTCAGCAACTGAAAGTAGACTTTTCTATAACTGGTAGCAGCGGCACTATCGACGGAGTCCTCTGGGATTTTGGTAATGGTAGTGTTACTGCCACCACCGGGATGACAGTCTCTTATACCTACCCCACACCGGGCACTTACAACGCAAAAGCTACTCTCACCAACACCTGCAGGCAGGAGGCTATTCTGTTGCGGACGATTTCGGTAAGCGATGCCATGCTGCCTACGGTGACGCTACAGGCGATTACGACCGTTTCGACCAACTCGGCGCCCACGGGCATGAGCATAACCTCCACTGGGAATGCAGCCATCACCCGGTATGGCATCTGTTATTCGGACAAAAATATGGTTCCCGAAGAAGGCAAAGACCCAAAACAGGAGCGAACAGGAGCCGTAGCTATTAACTCGCCCCTCCCTTTTTCACTTACGGGCCTTCAATCCAACACGCTCTATTACGTGCGTAGTTACGCCGTTAATTTGGCAGGACCTGCCTACAGTGCGGTGCAAACCTTCCGAACAAACCAGAACCCGGTGGTTGCTGTGAACGGTACCGCAAGCGTCGGTGCAACAACCGCTTCTGTTAATTTTGTGGTATCAAATTCGGGTAGCCCAGCCGCTATCGAGTATGGTATCTATTATTCATCCACAACCAACATGCCGGATGTTAACAGCCCGGCCGCTAAAGTCAGTCCCGCAGTGGGGGTCAGCGTGGTTGTTAACTTAATCGACCTGACCCCCAATAGAACCTACTATTACCGTTCGTTTGCCCGGTTGCCATCAGGAGAGATTATATACGGGCCGGTCATGTCATTTACAACGCAGGCTGATCCTGTCGCACAGGATTTGATAGCCTCTGTGGCCTTCACCAATGGGTCTTTACTGGATGTCAGTGGATACAACAACCACGTCAAATTAGTTGGTACCACGTTCATAGCTGATCGTAAGGGAAATGCAAATTCGGCTATTCTGCTAAATGGCGCGGGCGATTATTTCTACATGCCGGAGAATGGCACGCTGAATCCAGAGGCAATGTCAATTAGTTTGTGGATCAAACCTGCCGTCATACCGGCTAACGTGGATGGCCGGATGCAGATTTACAACAAAGCCCGCTTTAATGACGGTCTCCCGCAAACGTATAGCTCCTTAATTAAAGCAGAGAATGATGTTGGACCAAAGCTTACATTTATGACCAACATCAAGCAGGGTAGCAACTGTCAGGGCGGTGTAGGCTGGAAGGACCTGGAGTTTACCGCTCCAGTGGTACTTGCCAACTGGTATCACCTGGTATTTACATACAGCGGCAAAACGGCCCGGATGTATTTTAATAATATTTTGGTCTTCGAAAACCCTAACCTGGCTGCCAGTGGGATAGATCCATGTCCGGGTGGGGAATTAAAATTCGGCGCACAGTATAAAGACCTGCCCTGGTATTTCAAAGGCGCTATGGACGACATTCGGATTTATAAACGCGCGTTAACGGCCAGCGAAGTGCAGACGCTGTTTAACCAGTAAACTTATTGTGGATTCAGGTTGAGAACCCTACGCTCTCCCCTCTCCCCGTTGCTGTGTCCTCACAGCAACCTGTCCGGCAGGTAACGATAGGCTTATGCATAGGTTGCTGTGAGGACACAGCAACGGAAGAGGAGACACTCGTTAACCAATAAATCTGACCTACTCAATTTTTTGCAGCACCCGCTGTGCCAGCGATTGGAAGGGGTGGGCCTTGTCGGTACTGATTCGCTTCAGTGTTGGCAGGGCCTTCTCTTTTTGCCCGTTCTTGACATAGGCTAAGGCCAGAAACCACTCGGCTTTTTGCCGGAGTTTGGCCGAGGGAGCCGCCTGCGCCTTGAGGAGTAGGGGAATGGCTTCAACCGGCTGTTTATTCGCCAGGTAGCTCAGGCCTAAGAAATAATTTTTGTAATGAATCGTCTGTTTGTCGGCGGGCAGGGTGGTTAATTGCTCAATGACTTTGTCATAGTTTCCCGCTCTGTAATTCGAGAGAGCGTCCAGAAACTGGGTTTGGGCGGTGGGCGAAAGCGTACCCGATGGGAAATCTTTCGTCAGCTGATCGTCGGGAGAAAACGTTTCTGCATAAGCGATATCGGCCTGCCGGTCGGTGGTTTGCTGATAGGCATAATAGCCAACTCCCAGCACCACCACCGAAGCAGCCGCAGCCCAATACCGCCAGTTGACCAGGGGTCGAACAACGGGTTGGTTCGCAGACGTTGCCTGGGCAATTGGGGCGGTTGCCTGATACTGTGTTTTTGCCCGCTCCAACGCCCGTTCGATGCCCAATGCCCGCAAGCCTAAGCGGAGATCGCGCTGCCTATCGACCTCCTGGCGAAGCTCGGGATTAGCCTGTAAATCGTTCTCAAACAACACCCGATCTGCCGCCGACAACTCATTGGTCAGGTAGGCTTCAATGATTTCATATTGATCGTCTGATAGCTTCATAATCCTTGCTGATTGGCCCGTTGTTGATAAAATGCTTTCAACTTCTCGGCGCAGTCGTACCGTTTCGATTTAACCGATGATTCTTTCATGCCCAGCCGTTCGGCAATTTCCCGCAGGGATAAATCATCCACATAAAACCACTCAATTACTTTCCGGCACTCGTCTTTAAGCTGCTGAAGCGACTGCCGAACTACGTTCACAACTTCCATTCGCTCCAGGTCCTTCACTACGTCGGCGGTATCCAGTGTCTCGATGGTGTCGGGCATGGTAGCGCGGGTTCGTAGCCGGGCCGATCTTAACTCGGTGAGCCACACACATTTGCAGTACTCGAAGAGCACCGTGGTAACGCGGGTTCCGGCCTGAAACTGATATTTCCCCGTTTCGACATTGAGCAAAAAATTAAGCATTCCCTTCTGAAACGCATCTTCGGCATCCATCTCCGAGCCACTGTTGCTGAGCACCCAATAGCGAAATGAAGGATACGAGTCGGCATACAAAAACTGGTAAGCCCGTTCATCGCGACGACTCAGGGCATCATACAGGTCTTGGTCTGTTGCGTAAATGGGTAATGGTCGGGTTGCCATACGGTTGTCGAATTGGCGAAGATAAACCGCAACACCATACCATTGTACTCAACCGTCAAGTATTGGTGAATAGGGGACACGCTGAAAAGGTAAGTGGGCAAAATAATTTCAAATTTTCGCTCATGCCACTCACCTTTTTGGGGCTTCGCCGATAGACATCCGAAACGTAGCCAACTCACCTTCGATTCCTCACCATTTCTTACTTCTGGTCTAACCTTTACGTCAAAACCATGACTCCGACCTTCTTTTCCCACACGTCAGCCCAGGTTGACCCCGACGATTATTACTTCTACCACACCATTGATTTGCCCGGCTTAGGCGAAATGAAGGGCGAATGGGATCTGCGAATCGCGCCCGACGCGTATCTGGGCAACATCAATCTGGCTAACAAACGCGTGTTGGAAATGGGCACGGCCAATGGCTTCCTTTCCTTCTATATGGAAAGCAAGGGGGCGTCGGTGGTTAGTTATGATTTGTCGCCGGAGGATGACTGGGACATTGTTCCTTATGCTCACAAAGACGGAGCCGCCTGGGCGCCCAAACGAAAGAATCATATTCGAAAAATCAACAATGCGTATCGACTAAGCCACGCAATTTTGAATTCACGTGCTGATTTCGTCCAGGGCACCGTTTATCGTATTCCTAAGTCGATTGGCGTTGTGGATATTAGTACGTTCGGTAGTATCCTGCTCCACGTGCGCGATCCGTTTCTGGCCCTGGAGCAGGTATCGCGTATCACGAAAGAAACTATTGTGATAACGGAGATTCTGGACAATAACCGTCAGAAAATTATTAACCGGTTATTTGGCTGGCTCGGCAACGCGGCCGTGCGAAAAATTCGCCAGAAACTGCTTGGACCATCCATGATCTTCAGGCCTATTACCTCCGTGGGCCATCCTGAAGAAACCTGGTGGCATCTGACGCCCGAATTGCTCGAACAGTTTTTGGCCGTGCTGGGCTTCGGCGATGTGCAGATCAGCTACCACAACCAGTTTTTTGCCCAGCACAACAAGAGCCAGCTCATGTACACCATCGTGGCCAGCCGAACGGTGCCGATGGAGAGAAATTAAGCCGTATTGCGGCTGAACGGCCGACGCTGTTTCACTGATTCTCTGACGCTTAACGTACTATTCTGCTATCCCGTCCGGCTGGCAGAAGCGCATTTCTTTGCCCTAACTCGCCATCCGGCCAGCTTCTTTCTCATCAAAATCACTTATTGACGACCATGGACGTTTCATCAAAGTATTTCGCGCAACTTAGCCAGCCAGGCCCCAATTGGCTAAAGCATGTCTGGCGTTTTTTACTGGATATCCACCGTGTGGGCAAATTAAGGGAGCTGATTTCGTTTGTGTTATGGGAGGTTATCCATCGGCTTCGCTTCTATCAGTTTGGCAATCAGTATGTTAAGTTCACAAACGAGGCCAGTCCGTTAATCAGGAATGAAGCGGTAGGGCTGAGCGCAAACGTTATCACGAATGCGTTTTTAGCGGAACAGGGATTGTGTTTTCGGGCGGTAGCCATCGACTGGAAATTTTGCGTTCAAACGGCTGACGGAACCCTGTGGGGCTGTCGCTATTCGCACCTGAATGGGCTGTATCGCAGCAATGACCAAAGCAAGTCGGCCGTTCTGATGCACGAATTCGGGCATCCGGTCACATCCTTGTTTAATAGCCGGCAAAACCGATTATTTGTTTGTTCGAATGGGAGCATATACAAAAGCGACGATCAGGGCAAGTCGTTCGGCGTTGTTTTGCAACTCTCTACGCCAATCAGCTATTTTCTGTTCAACAACGGCATGACAGAACTCCCCGATCAGACACTGTTGATTGGCGAATATGGCTCTATCTGGCACGGAAAGACGTGGCAAAATCTGGCTTACCTGTACTACTCGTCCGATGGGGGTGACACCTGGACTACATCCGATTTTCTGATGCGGCAGGGCGTCAATAAGCACATCCATTTAGTGAAATACTGCGCCTGCCTGAATGCGGTTTTACTAACCGACGGCGATAATAAAAAACAGGTTTGGCTGAATGAAACCCTGGGTCAGTTTAACAAACAGGCCGATAGAAACCAGGACGGATGGCGCCTAATCAATAAATACCATCATCAGACGGGCGGCTACACGTCGATGGTCGAAACAACTGATACTGTGCTGTTTGGCAGTGATTATTTGGGTGGAACAAATTTTATCGTCAGCACATCGGACGGCAATCAATTCAACAAATTGGTGTTGCCCGACCCGTACCGTCGCAGCCCCGTTATGAACATGGTCGCCCGGCAGTCGCCCTCTGGAAATGAGGTGTGGGCCGTTTCCTACAGTTGCCTTTCGGGAGATGCCAAAAGTTTACTGATGTGTACCAACGATTCCGGTAAATCCTGGGCGCGCGTCATCGAGTTCGACGGCACCCGGCAGGAGATTCGGTTAGCCAGTTCCCCGCATAGCCCATCAGGTACGCTTTATATGTCGATAACCGAGTTCGGCAGTCAACCGGGCAACCACCGCCACCGGGTATATGCGTTGGAAAGGGCTTTATCAGACGAACGTATCCCATAATAAATACCCGTTCAGGCTGATAATGATCCCGGCGACGGCCCATGCTAAGACCTTTACCCAGGCGGGGTTAACAAAGCGGCCCATCTTCAGTTTGTCGCTGGTGAACTGCACTAATGGCACAACGGCAAAACTGAGCTGGAGCGACAAAATAACCTGACTCAGCACGAGCAATTCGCTGGTGCCCTGCTCGCCGTAAAGAACAGCTACGATCAGGGCTGGAACTATGGCTACTAAGCGCGTAATGAGCCGACGGAGCCAGGGCTTAATCCGCAGATTCAGAAAGCCTTCCATCACAATCTGACCCGCCAGGGTGCCCGTCAGGGTGGAGTTCTGCCCCGACGCCAGCAAGGCCACTGCAAACAGAATACCCGCCAGCTTTACACCCAGAATGGGGTCGAGCAGGTGGTACGCGTCGCTGATGTCGGCTACGTGTTGATTGCCCGAAAAATGAAAGGCTGCTGCGGCTAAAATCAGGATGGCTGCGTTGATGAAAAAAGCCAGAAACAGCGATACTGTCGAGTCGATGGTGGCAAATTTAATGGCCGATTTTCGCCCGGCGTCGTCGCGTTTGAAATCGCGGGTCTGCACAATGCTGGAGTGCAGATACAGGTTATGCGGCATAACGGTGGCGCCCAGAATTCCGATGGCGATGTAGAGCATGCCGGGATTGGTGATGATGTCGGTATGCGGCACTAAGCCCGCTACAACACTGGCAATGTTGGGTTTAGATACGAGCAACTCGTAGCCGAAACAGCCCACAATCAGGAAAATGAGACTGGCCACCACGCGCTCAAGCAGTTGAAATCCCTTGTTTTGCAAGTATAAAAGCAGGAACACATCTAAGGCCGTAATCAGAACACCAACAGCAAGCGGCAGGCCGAACAGCAGGTTGAGGGCGATGGCCGAACCAATTACTTCGGCTAAGTCGCAGGCAACAATGGCAACTTCGGCCAGCAGCCACAGCACAAAGGCCGTTGGGCGGTTGAAGTGATCACGGCAGGCCTGGGCCAGATCCCGGCCTGTGGCAATACCCAGTTTGAGCGACAAATGCTGGAGCAGCATGGCGAACAGATTGGAAATCAGCACGACTGATAACAGCCGATAACCGTAGCGCGCTCCCCCCGCAATGTCGGTGGCCCAGTTGCCGGGGTCCATATAGCCAACGGCCACCATCAGGCCGGGGCCAGCATAAGCACGAAGCGTTTTGAAAAAGCCCGCCCCTGTTGGCACGTGTACTGAGCCATGACCATCGGTCAGCGAATTGGTTTCGTTTCGCTGCCGCCAGCCTTTCAGTTGAGTAGTTATGACTTCCATAAATATAAGTACGAAGTGTTAGCCAGTCGTTGAGGTGTTGAGTAAGCAAAGCTTAACGGCACAAATATAAGGATTGTTGAAATAAAAATTTAGACTAATCTAAATTTTTAGAAAGTTTAACATAAAAACTATCTTTGCAGGCAAACTGTTTCAGCTTATTTCGTCGTTCTGCCTATATCGCTATCCTTCATGCACTCCTTCACCGAAGAAAATTATCTGAAGACGATCTATTACTTAGCCAATCGGCAACAGGGAGAGGTCAGTACGAATGCACTGGCAGAAATGACGGCAACAAAGGCCGCTTCGGTGACTGACATGTTACGAAAACTGGCTGATAAACAGCTAATTCACTATAAAAAGTACCAGGGCGTTCGGCTTACCGACGAGGGCGAACGTCTGGCGTTGCAGGTTATCCGGCGGCATCGGCTCTGGGAAGTTTTTCTGGTTCAAAAACTGCACTTTGGCTGGGACGAGGTCCATCAGATTGCGGAAGAACTGGAACATATTCGGTCTGAAGAATTGGTTGCCCGATTAGATACGTATTTAGGGAACCCACAGTTTGACCCGCACGGCGATCCCATTCCAACCCCGGCGGGGGAGATGCCCGAAACCGGCTACCGAAAACTGGCTGACGCAACGATGGGCGAGCGGGTTTGCCTGATGGCTGTACTGGAACACTCAACCGAATTCCTGCAACACCTCGACCACTCGAATCTAACCCTCGGCAGCACAGTAACCCTCACCGAAACTAACGCCTTCGACAAGTCGGTGGTGGTGCAGGTGGAAACAGGCCGGACGGTGTTTGTCAGTTACGAAGTGGCCAGGAATTTATTAGTCAATAGCCAATAGTCGATGGTCGGTAGTGGTTGTTAATAAGGCGAATCACTACCGACTGTTGATTATCGACTGCTGATTATCGACTATCATTTATGAAACTATTAGACTGGTATATACTCAAACGCTTTCTGCAAACCTACATCTTCGTGGTGCTGGTGATTGTACTGGTGGTGGTGATGATCGACTACACCGAGAAGGTGGATAATTTCCACCGGAACAACGCGCCGGGCAACGAAATTTTCTGGAATTACTACCTCAATTTCATTCCTTACTGGGCCAATTACATCAGCCCGCTGATGGTGTTCATTGCCACTGTTTTTCTGACCTCGCGGCTGGCGGCCCGCACCGAAATCATTGCCATTCTCAGCAGTGGAGTCAGTTTTATCCGGCTGCTGTTCCCCTATGTGCTGGGCGCATCGGTGCTGGCGGTATTTACGTATTTTATGGTGAATTACCTGATTCCGAGCGCCAACAAAACCCGAATCGCATTCGAGATAAAGTACATCAACGATGCCTACACCTACTCGAAGCGAAACGACCACATCAAGATAGCACCGAACATTTATGCTTATTTGGAAAGCTATAATAACCAGAGCAATACGGGGTACAAATTCACCCTGGAGCGGGTAGAAGGGAATCAATTAAAGCAAAAGCTCTCCGCCGACCACATCGAGTGGGATACCAAAAAAAAGAAATGGGCGGTCTATGATTATAAAATCCGGGACATCAACGGCCTGCGCGAAACCCTGACTGCCGGTGCGCGCATCGACACCACGCTGAATATGAAACCCGATGATTTTAGTTCGGATTTCAACCTCTTCGAGACCCTTACCCGCCCCGAACTCAACCGCCAAATCGACAAGCTGACGAGTCGCGGAGCCGATGGGGTCGAAACGTATCTACTCGAAAAATACAGCCGCGATACCCGCCCCTTTGCCATCATAATTCTGACCGTCATCGGCGTTATCATGTCGGCCCGCAAGAGCCGCCGGGGCGTAGGCTGGCAGGTAGCTTTGGGTTTCCTGCTGGCATTCACCTACCTGCTGTTTTTCATGCTTGCCAAAGGCATCGCCGAATCGGGCAATCTCAATCCCATTGTGGCAGTCTGGCTGCCAAATGCTATTTTTGCGGCCATCGGCGTGCTGTTGTACAACACGATACCGAGGTAGTACTTATAAAATGAATACTGTAGAATGAATAATGCACAATGACCGTGCGACCCATTGTCCATTATTCATTCTACAGTATTCATTAACCTGCTTATGCCGCAGAAGCCGTCCCTCATCGACTATTTTCAACTTCATTTTATCGTTCTGATTTGGGGGTTTACGGCCATTCTGGGTAAACTGCTGGAACCCCTCGACGCATCGGCGGTGGTTTTGTTCCGCACGTTGCTGGCCGTTGCCGGCTTAGGTGTCGTGCTGCTGGGGCGTCGTCAATCACTTCATGTAGCCCCGGATGACCGCTGGCGGCTGCTGGCAACGGGCGGCCTGATTGGCCTGCACTGGGTCTTGTTTTTTCTGGCTGCCCGGCTGGCCAACGTATCGGTTTGTCTGGCCGGTATGGCAACCAGTTCACTCTGGGCAAGTTTTCTGGAGCCGCTGCTGCTGCGTCGGCGGGTGCGTATCGTCGAGGTCGTGCTGGGGGCCGTAGTGATGGCCGGTCTTTATTTAATCTTCCGGTTTGAGTTCGACAAAGTAGCGGGCTTGCTGGTGGCGGTCGGCTCGGCCCTGCTGTCGTCGCTGTTCACGATTATCAACAGCCGGTTTACCCACCGGTACGATGCCGTAGTCATCTCGTTTTATGAAATGGTTGGGGCCTTAGCTGGCGCCGTGGGCATCTGGTTTGTGGTTCGCATGGCCGACCCCATGACGGCTGATAGTCTTGTTCAGTATGTGCCCGAAACGGGGCTGCAATGGTTCTGGCTGCTGGTGCTGTCCTTGGTCTGCACGGTATATGCCTATTCGGTGGGGGTGAAGTTGCTGCGAAATTTTTCGCCTTATCTGGCCATATTAACCGTAAATTTGGAGCCGGTTTATGGAATCGTGCTGGCGGTATTGATTTTTGGTGCCACCGAACGAATGACACCCGGCTTTTATGCCGGCACATTGGTGATTCTGGCGGCAGTGCTGGCCTACCCATTTCTGAACAGAGGGCAACCCAAAACCACTACACCCACCGGGGGCGATTTAGAGATTGACTTAAATTAATGAATTGGTAGAAGGGTTCAGGTTTCAAGTTCCAGATTGGCCGACGCACCAGTAGCGGACCGCAACGGTGGGTCGGTATCAGCCGCCAATCTGAAACCTGGAACCTGAAACAAATGCCGTAATATTCCCGCATGAAACATCCGCTGATTGACCGGCTGGCGACCGTAATCGTTATTTTCCTGTTTCTACTGGCCTGCGTGCCCCTGCTGCTGCTGTCGTTTCACAATCATCCGTCGGCTGCCGACGATTATTGTTTTGCCGATACAGCCATGCGGTATGGCTTCTGGCAGGCCCAGAAATTTTACTATGACGGCTGGACGGGCCGTTATTTTTCCAATATGCTGGTGCATGGCAGTCCGCTAACGTGGGGCTGGTATGATGGCTACCGGTTTATTCCGGCGCTTATGGTTATAGCCTTAGTTGGCGCGTTGTATGCCTTAGTATGTGAATTGCTCCGGGGCGAATCGCTCAAAAATAGCCTCCTGGCAACAGGGTTGCTGTTTTTTCTGATTGTGCTGGCCCTGCAAAGTACAGTCGAAGCCTTTTTCTGGACAGCCGCCGTTGCTACCTACACCGTTCCGACCATCTTAACCATTTATCTGCTGGCTGTGCTGATTCGGTGGTATCGGTTGCCGAAGGGTTTGTTAAGGGGAATGACGGCCGTGTGGGCGGGTTTCTTAGTGTTTGCCAGCATTGGTTCCGGCGAAACAAACTTAGTGCTGCTCATCCTGTTGCTGTTGGCGATTGCAGGCTACCGGCTGGTGTTTCTGCGGCAGTTCGACCCGTTGCTGGCGTGGTTGCTGCTGGTAGCCGGTATATCGGCCTGGTTGCTGTTTCGGGCACCGGGCAATGCCATTCGTATGGGAAGTCAGCAGGCGCAGGCAGGCGAACTGGTTAAATCGATTGGGTTCTCCTTTGGCTGGCTGGCTCGCTCAGCGGGAATCTGGTTGCTGAAAACACCCCTTTTGCCGTTGTCGGTGTTGTTCATGCCCGTAGCCCGCCGGTTGGTCAGGCACGGTAGCCCTGTGCGCGAGTTATTTCTGATTCCGGTCGGTTTGTTAACCGTTGTGTATCTGGGTTTATTGGCCGCTACCATTTTCCCGTCCTATTATGGCCTGGGTATTCCGCCCTTTCCCCGGACCATGAATGTCCTCTTTGTTTTCTTTGCTATTGGCTGGTTTTATGTGCTGACGGTTTGGGTTGGCTGGTTGGACCGGCGCAAGCGAAGCCTGACGCTGGTGCAGCGGTGGCCCGCCCCCGTATGGCTGATAACGGGTATCTGGCTGAGCAGCAACATCGTTGTCAGTCAGTCGTTTCACCAGATGTACACCGACTGGCTCAGCGGTGGAGCGGCTACGTATGACCGCGAAATGACGGAGCGGCATACGCAACTGCTGACCGTTACCGATACCGTTCGGCTGCGTCCTATCAGCGTGTATCCGCCAAGTATCTTTGTCGAAGATATTAAGCCCAACCGTACCCACTGGTGGAACCGCTGCCAGTCGGGCTATTATGGGCATAAAGCCATTATTCTTGACTCAACCCTCGTTGCAACCGCCCCCCACTAACGGTCCGATGTCGTCTGTCTGCCTCATTATTCCGTGTTATAACGAAGCGACCCGGCTCCCGGCCGATGCGTTTATGACGTACATCCGTCAGACTCCGCATGTCCATTTCTGCTTCGTGGACGATGGCAGCACCGACCGCACCCAAACCGTGCTGGAAGCGATGCAGGCCCGGCAGCCCGACCGGGTGACTGCCCTGATTTTGCCCCAAAATCAGGGCAAAGCCGGGGCAGTGCGGGCCGGTATGCTGCACTGTGCTGGTAAGCCGTTTGAGTATCTGGGCTTTCTGGATGCTGATTTAGCCACACCCCTCAGCGCCATTGCCGACCTGACCAGCGTGCTGAACGAAAACACCGCCCTCGACCTGGTAATGGGGTCGCGGATTAAATACCTCGGTGTCGAAATCAGGCGCGATTCGTTTCGGCACTACGTCGGGCGGGTCATTGCTACCATCATCAGCAACATTCTAAAGCTGCCCGTTTACGACTCGCAATGTGGGGCTAAACTATTCCGGCGCGGCATCGTGCCTACGTTGTTTGAGGAGCCATTTATCAGCCCGTGGCTGTTCGACGTGGAGTTGCTGGCCCGGCTTATCCGGCAGCACGGCAGGCCGGGTGTTCTGGCGCACGTTGCCGAGTACCCCTTGCGGCAGTGGATTGAGCAAAGTGATTCGCGTATTAGTTCGGCCTATGTATTCAGAATGTGGTATGAACTCTACCGAATCCAACAAAAATATCGACATGTATGACCCGTTTTTATCGTTTGCTGGCGTTTCCTCCCCTGACGCTGGCCCTGTTACTGTTGCCTATCGCGGCTTTCTTTGTTTATTTTTTTACCCTGCGCTATAACATTCCGTGGTTCGATGAATTCGAGAATATTCCGTATTTTCTGGATCGGTTTCTGAGTGCTCAATCGGTTAGCGAGCGGGTAGCCGCGTTAGTGCGCCCGAATAATGAACACCGGGTTTTGTATGCCCGGCTGGTGGTACTTGGTCAGTATGCCCTGACCGGCGGGTTGAATTTTGCTAACCTGATGCTGTGGGGTAATCTGGCCTTAGTGCTGATTTTCTTTCTGCTTTATCGCGCCCTTCGCAGCCATGAAGGCCGCTCCGGCAAGATATGGATTGGATTGCTGCCGGTGCCCCTGCTGCTGTTTACGGCCCAGAATTACCTGCTCACCTTCACGGCTATTTACACGCTGCAATACTTAGCCATTATTGCCCTTGTGATGCTGACATTCTTTGTGCTGGCAACGGACCGTCCGCTCAATTTTGGGCTGGCGTTAGGGCTGGGGCTGCTCAGTACGTTCAGCATGGGCAATGGTCTGGTGCTTTGGCCTGCCGGGGCGGGCATGTTAATCCTCCAACGGCGGTGGCTGGCACTGGGCGTCTGGCTGGTTGTCGGATTCATTGGCGGCTATTTCTACTTTCGGGGCTACCCGGTGCAGCAGGGCAATGCCGACGGGTTTGCTTATGTTCTGGCACATCCGGGTCAGATTGTGGGCGGACTCCTGATTTTTGCGGGGAGTATATTCGACTTTTTTCCGACCCTGCCGGTCGATAATCGGATTCACCTGCCGTTTATTGGTGGGCTGGTTCTGGTATCGGGTCTCGGCTACTGGCTGCTAACGACGGCAATTCAAGTCAAAAAGAAACTGTCTTTTTTTGATGTGTTTATCGCCGGTGTCGTCTTGTTTCTGCTGGCCAACATCGGCCTGATTGCCTTTTTCAGGATTCGGTTTTATTTCGGCATGGTGCTGCACAGTACCTACCGAACCTACGCGATGGTTTTGTGGGCCGTCGCGTGTGTACTGCTCTACAGCCGCCTGTCCGAAAAAATCCGAATGCGGATATGGTCGCTGGTCTGGCTGCTTTTTCTGGTCGTTAATGTCGTTACCTACGTTACCTACCTGCCCGAAGCCATCGAACGCCGGAAGCATTTACAGGGAATGATTTTTAACCAGATTTACAGCGGTGTCGGGCTGGGCGGGGGGCGCAGCGTTGAACTGGCCCGCTACATCTCGAATCTGACGGTTCTGATGCACAAACGGGGCTGGTATACGCTGCCTAACCCCGCCATCACGCTCAATGAAAAAGATCTGTTGGGAGCCGTTCGATTACCATTGCTGACGAAGCCCATCCAGATGCGTACCCATCCAGATTACATTGTTGTGAACAGCGATGAGCCAGGCTATACGATGGGACTTAGCCGGGGTGCGTATCTGATTATGAAATCGACCCGGCATACCTACCTGATGTTTGCCACTAAAAATCGTCCGCAGGGCTATAATCCCTGGCAGGTTGCACCCGGCTTCTCGGCCGCCATGCCTAAAGGCATGATTCAGCCCGGTCGCTATCAGGTCGGTTTATTTCGCACGTATCCCGACCATAGCGACATTCAGTTTTCAAACCAGTTTGTTGAGGTCTTGTAATTGGTGACGCCAAAATCTTGCCCGGTTCTGGTTGACTTCGCAGAGAATCACTGGTCGATTGTTGGCATGAAACGCTTACTTTTGCAGGTTTGCTGCCGATTTAAACTGTATGAGCACTGCTTATCTGCGTAGGAATCAAGGATTGCTGTCAGGTCAATTGAGCGTGTTTACGTACATGCTGCTGGGTATGCCGTTCGTTTGCTTTAGCCTGTTGCTGTTTGCTTACGTCGTGAATGTGCCCTGGATGGATGACATTGATGCATTTCTGAGTTTCATTCTCGGCTATACCAATGCTCAAACCGTTGGCGACAAACTCCACTGGTTGCTTTGCCCCAACAATGAGCACCGTATTCTGACGGCCAAGCTAATCACCCTTGCGCTGTATAAACTAACCGGAACGGTGAATTTTCGCTGGCTGGCATTTGCGGCTTCTGCCTTTCTTATTGGCATTTTATACCTGTTCTACCGCGTTTTTCGCTCGATTAATCTGCCGGTCGTGGCGTTTATACCAGTACCCTTTCTGGTGCTGCAACCCCAGCACTACCTCACCAGCCTGTGGGCTATTACGGGCCTGCAGCATTTGGTGGCTATATTCCTGACCTTTGGGGCAATGTATGGGCTGGCAAGTGGCAGCCGAAACCGCTTTGCCGGCGCAATGGGCATACAAGTGCTGGCATCGCTGTCGATGAGCAATGGGTTGTTTGGGTGGGTGGCTGGAGCCGTTGTATTAGCCTTTCAGCGTCAATGGATTCGACTGGCTGGCTGGCTGGTGCTGGGGGTGGCAACCATTGTTTTTTATTTTCATGACTTCCCCAATGGGCAGGGCAATGAGAGCAGTGTCGATTTCTTTCTGCACTACCCGTATTTGGTGTTCTTTGGTTTTTTTACGTTTAGTGGCGGCTTGTTCGACGTTCTGCCGAGCGCGGCTATTCAGTGGCGCAGCCTGCCCCCAACCCTGGCCGGTGTAGTGCTTATTGCCACTATGCTCTGGTTAATATGGCGCATGAACAGGCCGCTCCTGCGCTGGAAATCAACCCTACCGTCCGTAAATCGGGTATCGACTGCGTTGCAGAAACGACGTTATTTCTTCACAGGCTGTTATGCCTTTCTGCTGGTTAACGCAATGGTGGTCGCGTTTCTGAGACCCCGTTTTGGGTATCATGTTATGCTGGTGAGTAATTACATGATCTATTCAGCCATAATTACCGCCCTCCTGTATATCAATTTATTAAGCGAATATGGCAATCGGTCGATGCCAACCCGTTACTTAGCGCTGGGGCTGCTTGTTAGTGTGAGTGTCTGGGGATTTTGGTACCTGGCGCGTTTGCCAAAGGTTGCCTTTCGGAAGGAAGTGCTGCTGACAAGTGCTTTCAACCAGCAACACAACGAAACTGGTTTAGGGGCGAGTTGGGGAACCACCTTCGCGAATGTATCCTGCCAAACGATGTATGAAGCCGTCAGGCGGGGTATCTATGTGTACCCTAAAACGTATATTACTTCATACGAGCAGGACTTGCTGACTGTTCGGCGGTTAGCCCCTGATTCGTCGCTGACCCTGCAGTTATTGCGGACAGATGACGTTTACACCACCGAAACGGAGTATAACGCCTTGCCAACTCCGGTTAGTCAGGCCGCTATCGTGGTGCAGTCCAACAAGAGTGTCTATTTGTTTACGTCCGAAGTGCCCTTTAGCCTGTCGGCTTTTTACCTGCATCGACCGGTCAGAACCCTGAAAGCGGAAGTTGTGGCGCCTATGCTTCCACCAGGGCAGTATCGGGTGGGGATTCTGGCGCCTTCGGGTCAGGGAAATGCGCTTCGGATTAGTCCCCAGACGTTGACCGTTCCTTAAGAAAAGGACGTGCCTGCGATAGCCACAACCTCAAAAAAGTTTAGTTTTGCTAATTCTGTTATCGACATCTCCCTATTATCTTGGTCAATCCTCAGATTTCTATTATAGCCCCGCTCTATAACGAAACCGAGTCGTTTCCGCGTCTGGTTACCCGGCTCAACGCCGTCATGGAGGCCTCTCCACTGGCCATTGAAGTTGTGCTGGTTGACGATGGCAGCCGGGATAACACGGCGGTGTTGATGCAACAGGTAGCCCTCACCGACAGCCGGTATCAGTGCGTGTTTCTATCGCGTAACTACGGACACCAGATTGCCCTCACCGCCGGTATTGCGTTGGCTGTTGGCAGCGAAGCGTTGTTTATCATCGACGGCGATTTGCAGGACCCGCCCGAGTTGCTTACCCAGTTTTACCAGAAATACCAGGAAGGCTACGATGTGGTGTATGCCGTGCGGAAGAAGCGGAAGGAAAATCTGTTTAAACGAATGGCTTATGCGTTATTCTACCGAATTATCCGCTCAATTTCCTACGTTGATATGCCGCTGGATAGTGGCGATTTCTCGCTTATCAGCCGCCGGGTAGCCGACATCCTGAAGCAGATGCCCGAAGAAAGCCGGTTTATCCGGGGCATGCGAAGCTGGATTGGCTTTCGTCAGGTTGGGGTCGAGTACGAACGTGACGCCCGCTTAGACGGAGAGTCAAAGTATTCATTCAGTATGCTCCAGCGATTAGCGTATAACGGCATTTTTAACTTCAGCGAATACCCCATCAAGGTGATCACCCGCATTGGTATGGTCACGTTGGGAGTGGCTGGCCTGTATTTGATTCAGACACTCATTAAAAAATTTGTGTATAACGATGTGCCCCAGGGCTTTACGGCCCTGCTGTTTGTCATTGTTTTATTTAGTGGCGTGCAACTGATTGCCCTGGGACTGATTGGCGAATACGTGCTGCGTATCTTTTTTCAGGCCAAAGGTCGCCCGCTTTATGTCGTTCGGGAGGTCATTCGGCAACAGGAACGGCAGCCCTTACCGGCCAGCAACCAGCCAGCACCCAGTTCGCACGCCATCATTCAACCAACCAATCCATAGTGTTACAAACCCCACTGGCATCAGAGAATCCGCTGGCGGTATATCCTGACCGAATCAATATTGTCATTCCATTATTCAACGACTGGGAAGCCCTTGGTTTATTGCTGGAACGCATCCGGGTTGTTAACGATCCGGCACTGACGAATCGGCTTGCTTTTCTGGTTGTAGACGACTGCTCGGTAACCAACTATGAAACCTTACCAACCGGCATCGGGCAGTCGCTGTCGGTGCTGCGCCTGTACCGCAATGTTGGCCACCAGAAAGCCATTGCCCTCGGCCTGGCCTATCTGGGCTCACTACCCGAACAGTATCCAACCATCGTGATGGACGCCGATGGCGAAGATCGGCCCGAAGATATTCGGCAACTGCTGCAAACGGGCGACGCCAATCCCGGCTGCATCGTGTTTGCTCATCGCGCTAAGCGGCAGGAAGGCCTGCTGTTCAGGCTGTTCTACGGCGTGTATAAATCCGTGTTTAAGTTGTTGACGGGTAAGGTAATTACCTTCGGTAATTTCAGCCTCGTTCCGGCTAAACAAGTGCGTAAACTGGCCCACGTGTCTGACATCTGGAATAACTATCCGGGTGGAGTAATCCGGTCGCGGCTGCCCTATACGGCCATACCCTTAGAGCGGGGCCGGCGCCTGGCGGGCGAATCCAAAATGAACTTTGTTTCGTTGGTGCTGCATGGCCTTAGTGCGGTATCGGTGCTGATGGATACGACCGCCGTGCGGCTAACGCTGTTTTGCGTCATGATGGTGGGCGCGTCGCTATTCGGCATTGGAATCGTGGTGATGGTGCGCCTGCTGACGGACACTGTTGTGCCCGGCTGGGCCAGTTATTTAGTGTTTTCGCTGCTTATCGTTATCCTGCAGGCATTTCTGATTTCGTTATTGCTGGTATTCATGGTGTTATCCTATCGAACGCAACATCAATTTATTCCGGCGCGGGAGTTTGAGGACTTTGTCGAGCAGGTTGAAGAGGTATATTAAAAATAGTGGATAGTCGTCAGTAACTGACGCATGCGTGTTGCGTTCGCACGGTCCGCCGTTGCGCCGGGTCGCCGGAGCGGTCCGCCACTAACGACTATTGACTGACGACTATCGACTAAAAATGCTATTCAATTCGCTTCAGTTTTTACTGTTTTTTGTTGTCATTACCCTCAGCTACTTCAGCCTGAAGTGGCAGGGGCGGTGGGTGCTGTTGCTGGTAGCCAGTTGCTACTTCTACATGGTTTTCCAGCCCACTTATATCCTGATCCTGTTCCTGACCATTGTCATCGACTACATCGCCGGGATCTGGATCGAGCGGTCGAAGGGGAAGGCCCGGCGGTGGCTGCTGATTCTGTCCCTGATTTCTAATCTGGGTATTCTGGCCTTTTTCAAATACCTCGGTTTCTTCACCGAAAACATCGCCGGGTTATTCGACTTCCTGCATATGCCGCACCTTGCCGATACCGTTACAGATCTGGTGAATCGGGTATTTGTGCGGGTGTTGCATGTATTTGGCGAAAGTGGGGTGTCGTCCTATAAAGACAACATGAGTATCCTGCCCATTGGCCTCTCATTCCATACGTTTCAGGCCATGAGTTACACCATCGAAGTGTATCGGGGTAATCATAAAGCCGAGAAACATTTCGGTATCTACGCGCTCTATGTCATGTTCTACCCGCAGTTGGTGGCCGGTCCTATTGAGCGGCCCCAAAATGTGCTCTGGCAATTTCACGCTTATTTCAGGTATGACCGGGAGAACGTCAAAGCCGGGCTGATGCAGATGGCCTTCGGGCTGTTCAAAAAACTCGTTATTGCCGACCGGCTGGCCATGCTCGTCGATCATGCCTACGGCAATCCTGATCAACACAATGGCCTGACATTGCTGGCAGCGACATTTTTCTATACGTTTCAGATTTACTGCGATTTTTCGGGCTATTCCGACGTGGCCATTGGGGCCGCGCGGGTTATGGGTTTCAACCTGATGGAAAATTTCCGAACGCCCTACATTGCCCAGTCCATCTCGGAATTCTGGCGACGCTGGCACATTTCGCTCTCAACCTGGTTCCGCGATTACCTCTACATTCCCCTCGGCGGCAACCGAAAGGGCGAGTTTCGGCAGTACCTGAACATGCTCATCGTGTTTTTGGCCAGCGGTCTCTGGCACGGCCCCAACTGGACGTATGTCATTTGGGGCGGACTGAACGGCGTCTATCAAATTCTGGCTGTTCTGCGGGACAAACTGGTGTCCAGAATGGGATTTTCGCCTACACTGGCCCCCCGGTCTGTGTCCTCACAGACCGCAACGGCTGACGCGAAAGTGGCTCATGAGGACACAAGCCACAGAAATGTTCGTGACACGGAAGCCCACAAATCGCCGGTTCGGGTGGTTATGAACACGTTCATTACGTTCGTGCTGATCATGCTGACATGGGTGTTCTTCCGCGCCCGCAGCCTCAGCGATGCGTTCCTGATTCTGAAACGAATTGCCACTTTCTCTTTCGCCGACAGGATCAGCAGCCCGATGAATTCAATAGAGATGGGATTCAGCATCTTCCTGATTGCCTTCCTGCTCCTGAAAGAACACTTCTTCCTGACCATCCCTACGCGCAGCACTGTTCGCTTTGCCGTGCTATTCGGGCTGATTACGTTTGTGACCTATCTGTTCGGCGTTTTCTCCTCCAACCAGTTTATCTATTTCCAGTTCTGATTGGGTATATTTGACTTAACCAACCCACTGAAGTCATGCAGACGCTGTCCGTTCCCGCTCCCGTCTTCTTAACCGACGAACCCGCGTTGCTTTCCTTTCGGGTGCAGCAAATCAGAACGCGGGATGATTTCTATACATTCTGCCAGGATAACCCTACCTACAAATTCGAGCGCGAACCCGACGGACGCATTATCGTTATGCCTAACACCGGAGGAAAAACCGGAATCCGAAATCTGAACTAAACGCTGATGTCATTATTAGGAATCGCCAAACAAAGTCAGGCGTAGTATTCGACTCATCAACCGCTTTTGATTTGCCCGATGGCGGCACTCGCTCACCGGATGTCGCCTGGGTTAGCCGCGAACGATGGGAATCCCTAAGTGAACAGGAGCAGGATAAGTTTCCACCCCTCTGCCCTGATTTTGTCATCGAACTGCTCCGGTCCGACGTTCGGTCTCCGAGTGATTCGCTGAACAGCATAAAAAAGAAAATGACGGACGTCTGGATCGCCAACGGCTGCCGTTTAGCCTGGCTGATTGACCCCAAAACCGAAACAACGCATATCTTCCGGGCCAATGGTGAAATTCAGATTGTCAATGGGTTTGACAAGCCGCTCTCAGGCGAAGAGGTGTTGGTTGGGTTTGCGTTGAAACTGTAATTTCTTTACAACGAAGTTAGTAAGGACTTCAGCCGCTTACCGAAGAGATGGCCATTTTGAAGCGATTTTTTGCCATTCCGACGAAGCCGGGTCTTCACCATAAAAAGAGCCTGTCAAACAGGCTCTTAAATACGCAAAAAGCCGGACTTAATCGTCCGGCTTTTTGCGTGTATGTATCTCCACTTAGGGCTTAATCAAAACCGTTTTACTAACCCGCTTAGCCCCACTTTTTAGATAAACGATGGCTGCCCCTGCATACCGATTTTGCAGGCTAATGGATTCCACCTGCGTCAGACCGCTTCCTACACCTTCCTGTTTCACCAGCACCCGGCCCAACAGGTCGGTTACGCCAACGACATAAGTCTGGTTGGCAGGCACCCGCACCTCTACATCAAATTGACCATTGTTGGGGTTGGGCCGCACCGATAGGGCCAACTCGTCAACCACATCTGAGAGTACACTACTTGCTTTCCGCCCACCCGAGGGTAGGTTACAGCCATTAGTGAAGTTGATGCCAATCTGATTGCCCGATTGCGACGCCGAACCCGTGACCGTGTACCCCTGCCGGGCATCGCCTGGAAACGTGTGGCTGACGATGGTGTTGGGGTTCATGTTGCCCCCAAAGATGCCCGGTAAGGTAACGCTGACCGGCGAACCATCGTTACTGCTGAACTTGTATTGCAACACACCCGAGTTGCAATTATAACTCACAATCTGGAACGCCAGGCTCCCAGTGCCATTCGGTGTGGTTGGATTCGTCGGCGTAGTCGGGTTTTGGGTGCCTCCCGTGCAGCCGCTCACCTGCTTGGGCGACCCAGCCATGTCATTACCCGCCCCGCAGATGCGGGCCGTGAGGGTGTGATTCTGTCCGTTTTTCCACGACGCATTAGCCGGGAACTGATAGGTGAAGCCGTGATACCGAGCCGCCGGATTGCCCCCAAAGGCACCCACTAAGTCCTGCCGGTCGCCGTTGGCAACGATACCCGTGTGGGTTTTGACCCCGTCCACATAAATATCGACGGTGACGGTCTGGTTCATGTTGTTCTGGTCCAGGGCCCAGCCGCTGACGCCGTTGCAGTCGGCCACATCCAGGGCTGCGTTGGGACTGCCGACTGAACAGTTGCCCGTTGGCGGGTTAGTGGGGGTCGTTGGCGTGGTGGGGATGGTGGCCCCATCGGGATAGAGCCGTGACTGCGGAATAATCTGACTGCCCTGCCCCGGATACTCCCAGTGCAACTGCGCCTGAGCGCCACCACCGCCCTGATTGAACTCCAGCGAGATGGTGTACTTCTGACCGGCGGTTAAATTGATACTGCCCTCAAACCAGGTGGGGCCATGCCCGCCCGGCCAGTCGTTAATGAGCTGTTGCCCGTTGACGCTCAGCCGGGTGGCATCGTCGTTGAGGGTTTTGAATTTATAGGTGCCTGAGACGGGAGCCTCCACCTGCCCCGACCAGCGGACCGACATATTGGTGGGGTTGGCCCCCGCTGCCGGAGAAGGCCCCTGTTCGTTCCAGGCGAAGTTGACCGTCGCGTCGACCTGTTGTTTGACGGGACTGCCCGACAGGTTGGTATTGTTGTAATAACTGCCTAACAGCCCGCTGCCGTTGTTGCTGCCCGAAGGCGTCGTAGTTGGGTTGGTGGTTGTGGTCGTGCGGGGGTCGGTGGCGGCAAAGCAAGGTACTTTGCTGGGGTCGAATCCGGCCGCCTGCATCCAGTGCTGGGGCTTGAAGCCCTGCGACGCATTCTGGTAAGCGGCAAACAGAATGCCATTGTAGTAGTGAGCGTAAATCAGTTCGCCATTGAAGTTGAGCAGAAACTGCCCTTCTGAGTACCCACAATTGCCGCTGGGCGTAGTGGGTGTGGTGGGAGTTTGGGTGCCGCCCGTGCAACCGCTGACCTGCTTGGGCGAGCCGGCCATGTCATTGGCTGCTCCGCAGATGCGGGCTGTCAGGGTGTGATTCTGGCCGTTTTTCCACGAGGCATTGGCCGGAAACTGATAGGTGAAGCCATGATAGCGAGCCGCCTGATTGCCCCCAAAGGCACCGACTAAATCCTGCCGGTCGCCGTTAGCACTGACCGAGTAAGTCTTGGCTCCATCCACATAAATATCGACTGTGACGGTCTGATTCATGTTGGTCTGGTCTAAGGCCCAGCCGCTGACCCCATTGCAATCGGCCACATCGAAGGCTGCATTGGGGCTGCCTACCGAGCAGTTGCCCGTTGGCGTGGGAGTTGAATTAGTCATATCAGGCAACACCAGACCACCTAACGCACAGTTACCATCGCTGTAGTCCACAAAAACCACCGGATCTGCTATGCCATCAGGCATGGTGTAGCCAAAACCAGCGGGCGTATTTAAATCGATGCGCCCGCCATTACCGGCGTACCACACGTATTGTGCCCCAGCCGGTAATGGCGTCGTAATGTTCCCATTGGCATCAAGCTGAAGGTCCTGGGGTTCGGTGCCCAACCTCGCTGGCCTGATTGGGTCTGGATTAAAAAAAGATGGCGTATGGACCGAAAAATACCAGGCCTCGGCTGCTTTCACTAAACCCTGTTGCCCAGCTAAGTGAGTTGGTTCGCCACCTCCGACAGCCCTTTCTTCGATTGCATCAATGTCAGGGCCTCGATAAACCTGTTTCAATCCAGCCGTAATCACCTGCTCCTGACCAGCCCGAACAGTTTGGGCTGACTGCGTCTCGGCCTGCGTCTGACCTTGCTTTGGATAGTAAACCGACACACCTTCAAATGTAGACGTCTTGCCCACCACCCAGGCCAGGGCATCATCACCCGCCCTGGGTTGTAAATCCTGGCGGGATTTATTTATAACTTGGGTAAGTTTATCGGCATAGTCCTGTTTCTGGGCAGTGGGATTGCTACCACTCACCCGTTGAGCTGCCCAGGCAGCGTCCCGCAGGGCTTTAGCATCGGTTTCACCCTGTAGCCACAATACACTCCTGATGCCATAGGTAGACCCATAGAACTTGAGCGCGTTTTTGAAAATTCCATACGGAGCACCAACTCCGTATCTACCATCGCCAGGAGCACCTGGTGCTCCTAAAGGTTTACCGTCTGAAGCAGTCGACTCCTGCCATTGCCTGATAGTCGTACCGTTCCAAGCAGCGTTGAAAACAGCTACAGGCACCTGATACTGCCGAGCAATTTTTTCACCGAAAGCAACCCAATACCAAAGCGAATTGCCTAATGGAGAAATACCTGAATTTGGGTCATTATAAGCCTCCCGGCCCGATATTAAAGGCGAGAATGACGGTTTTTTTGCCCCTAATGTCGTCGTTATGAGTTGAGAGAAAGGATCGGCAGCACCTAAAAACTCCGCTTCTAAAAATCGGTCTGGCTGCACCCTGACCGCATCAAGCAAGGGTAGATTGACTGTATTGTTCTTAAAGGGGTCGTTCTTAATTCCCTGCGCGTTCGACTGTCCGGCGATGATAAATACTTCTCCGACGCCCTCTTTGGTTGTGCGGGTAGAGGTAGTGCCGTTAGAGTCGGTCGCTTTTAGGGTGAGTTGATACCACCCAGCCGATACGGATAATTGCCCTGAGAAACTTTTACTGTTCAGAACTGTAAGCGGTATTGGTATGGCTGGCATACCGGCATCATTGCCCTCCATAGTTAACTGCTTTAGCTGGGCAGAAATCGTAGTTGTCGTAGCGATGAAAAATAGCCCGGAAAATGATCCTTTTACTTTAATAGTGGCTCGATTATCTGGCCCTCGCTGATAAACAGCCCCTTCGATGGGTGCCGTTACATTCCAGGAAGTAGACCTGACAAAAAAGTTTCGAAAACTTGGTAAAAACTGACCATAGGTAGATGTATTCATTAAAAAGCACAAAAGCAATACCAGTAGACGGTTTGTCTGCATGATTATCGGGGGTTTACGTGAACGGTTGGGGAAAACTAAAGTAGAGTCCTGTGACTAAGAACTTAGGGGCAGGTGTAGGTGAAATCGATGATGCTGGCGGAGTCGTTCCCATATATCCAGCCTATTTCACCTTGCTTATCCCGAGTAAACTGACGTTTTACACGACCATTTTTATCAAATGTGTAGGTATAGGTACTAGTGTGTACATTAGGAAAAAGAACATGACCTGTATTCTCGTCTACAACACTTCGAGTTAGTAGATTACGAGAGAGCTTGCCATAAAAAGCCCGGACAGATGGCATTCCTGGTTTATTCAAATCATATTCGTTTTTAGTAATATAGATTGATCCATAGCTAATATTCCCAAAAGTTGACTCCACCACATTCCCATTGTCAATGTTTGCAGTTGACTGTCCATATTCGTCTCTCAGCGTGGTTAAATAGCCTTCCTTGTCATACGTAGCGAGGTAAGTGGTCGGCTGCTTCTCAGCAAACCCCTGGCTATCCAATGACACTATATTTATGTGCTCTGTTTTGCCATTATCGTCAAAAATAACGGTACGGATGTTGACAGCCGTGGGACTATACTGATAATAAACCGAGTCGGCTCTACCAGTAGCAGGGCGAACTTGACCACCCGCATATTGGTTATACGCGGTCAGAATGCGGCCTTGTGCGTCGTAGGTGTACGCGCTTTTCTTTGTCGTTGTGACGTTGAAGGATTCCCCACTTATCGTCACCGTTTCGGGGTCAAGTTTGGATTGCTGGCTGGGACTGACCAACTCCTTCGTGGTTTGGGTGGCAATCAAACAGGAGTTTGGCTGAACGGGGATGGCCGGGTCGTCCTGCTTTTTGCAGCCACCACAGGAGAGCAGCAGCGTGAAGAACAACAGGCTATAGGTTGATGGATGAGTCATAGTCTCAGTACGTTTTAAAGTCAAGTTAGTCAATGGGTTGGTTTACCTTATGCCTTCGTAAATGTCTATAGCAATATAACCCTATTGGAAGCGATTGGTTGAGCGTTACCGGATTGAAGAGGTAGCGGTAAGCGAACAGGTCCGGCCAGTTTTGTGAGCAAGGGTTCCACAGGCAGCAGGTCGTTAGTCGCTATGATTGAGAGGAAGGATTGGGACAGGTTGTCGTCTAATCCGGTACAAATGTATAAAAGTGATTCGCTACTATGCAACTATATTCATGAAAATATGTTTAGTGCTACGTATTAAGTCGCGGTTGAGATTGGGTAATAGTTAGGATTAAACGTATTGTTTAAAACAGCCAGCACCTGGAGAATTCCGGTGTGAGAATGCCCACCAGTGCCATTGCTGTGGCGGATAAATTGAAAATAGACTTGAACGACAGGCTATATACGCACACTGTCTTGCTAAAAACACCATAGGAATACCAGTAGACGATTTGTCTTCATGTTAAATTGTGTTTACGTGAATGGTTGGGAAAAATTAAAATGAATCTCGTGAACAGGCTATCACGGACAGGTATAAGTGAAATCGTTTATCTGTACTTTGTCACCCCCATAGATGTACCCTACTATCTCCCCATCTTTGCCTCGGAAAATCTGACGCTTCACACGACTCTTTTCGTCGAAGGTGTATGCATAAGTACCTGTGTATACGCTAGGATAAATACCTTTATAACGGCTATTTTCGACCGCATATTTAATTAGCAGATTGCGGGATTCTTTTCCATAAAAGGCTTGGACAGGGGGCAAACCGGGTTTGTTTAAGTCGTACTCATATTTATAAGTGTGACTTGGTCCAGCATCATGATCTATAAGCAAAGATTCTATTATGTTTCCGTTGTTAATAATGTTGGTTAGGTATTCTCCCTTCAGTGTTACTAAATATCCATCTTTATCATACGTTGCCTGGATCGAACCTTGTTTTTCCGCTAAGCCTTGGTTATTTAAAGTTACCTCTGATGTTTTTGATAGTTTAGGCGTAGTAATAAGGTCAACCGTGCGTATGCTCACCGCCATGGGGCTATATTGATAATAGATCGAATCAGCTTTGTTACCCGCATATTGGTTATACTCAGTCAGGATGCGGCCCTTTGCGTCGTAGGTGTACACGCTTTTCTTCGTCGTACTGACCTGAAAAGACTCCCCATCAATCATTACTGTCTCGGGGTCAAGTTTGGATTGCTGGCTGGGACTGACCAACTCCTTCGTGGTTTGGGTGGCAATCAAACAGGAGTTAGCCTGAACGGAGATTCCTGGGTCGTCCTGCTTTTTGCAGCCACCACAGGAGAGCAGCAGCGTGAAGAACAACAGGCTATAGGTTGATGGATGAGTCATAGTCTCAGTACGTTTTAAAGTCAAGTTAGTCAATGGGTTGGTTTACCCTATGCCTTCGTAAATGGCTATAGCACTATAACCCTGTTTGAAGGAATTTGGTAAGCGTTACCGAATTGAAGAGGTAGCGGTAAGCGAACAGGTCCGGCCAGTTTTGTGAACAGAGGTTCCACAGGCAGCAGGTCGTTAGTCGCTATGATTGAGAGGAAGGATTGGGACAGGTTGTCGTCTAATCCGTTGCAAATGTATAAATGTGATTCGCTACTATGCAACTATATTCATGAAAATATATTTATCGTCATTGGTGCCTAAACTAAGAAGCTGTTTTAACTTACGAACAATAGTTTCCTGGCGCCGTCATGCCGAAACAAGTTCGGCATGACGGCCCTCCGCCTGAAACCACGCTCAGATAGTATGTTTAAACAGCTTCTTAGTTTAGGAAGCACAAATTCTAATTAGGATTAGCTTCACTTTCCCCTACAAACCCTAATGCCCCGCCATTCATGCAGTAGCGCAGGCCGGTAGGAGCCGGGCCATCGGTGAAGACGTGTCCCAAATGGGCGTCGCAAACCGAACAGCGGACTTCCGTTCGGTTACCATCACGTTCGGTATACAGGGCATTTGGAACAACGGGGGCATAGAAGCTGGGCCACCCCGTCCGCGAATCAAACTTGGTAGCCCATGAAAAAAGCGGATTGTGGCAGGCAACGCAGGCATAGGTGCCCTGCCGGTGTTCGTGCGTGAGGTCGCTGCTGTTGGGCCACTCGGTGCCGCTTTCCCGGGTGATGTGGTATTGCGACCGCGTCAGAATTTCCTTCCATTCCGCATCGGTTTTCTCAACCCGCCAGCCACCCGGCGAGGTTGCTCCGGCGGGTCGGTGATGGGGTGGTTTGGGCGTGGCTACGTAAGAGCCGTAGAACCACAAACCACCAATGAGCAGGATGGCTATCAGGAGAAAAAGCGTGTTTTGCTGCATCTGGGGAAATCCGTTGAGGACTTTTCTATGAAACAAAAAAAAGCCTGTCAGCCGTTCATAAACCTACCGGCCAATGGCTACTTTTCGCAGAATGGAGTCAATTACCTGCAAGGTCGTGACGCCATCGGCTTCGGCTTCGTAGTTGAGCATGATGCGGTGGTTGAACACGTCCGGGGCTACTTCTTTAATGTCTTCGGGCAACACGTAGTCGCGCCGGTCGAAGTAGGCCAGGGCTTTGGCCGCCAGATTCAGGTGAATGCTGGCACGGGGCGACACCCCGAACTGGATATAGCGGGCTTCGTCGCGGAGGTTGTACTCCATTGGTCGGCGGGTGGCAAACACCAGTTCGATAATGTACCGTTCGAGGGTTTCCGAAATGGAAATGCCGTTAATTTCGTTGCGGATGGCCACCAGTTCTTCTTTGCCCAGAACGGGCTGCACTTCGTAGTCGAAATTCATGTTCGACATCCGGCGCATAACGGCCAGTTCATCGTCTTTATTGAGGTAGTCGACAAAGACCTTCATCATAAACCGGTCCACCTGGGCTTCGGGGAGCGGGTACGTACCTTCTTGTTCCACAGGGTTTTGCGTAGCCAGAACCAAAAAGGGCCGGTCAAGGATAAACGTTTCTTCGCCAATGGTCACCTGTTTTTCCTGCATGGCTTCCAGCAGAGCGGCCTGCACTTTTGCTGGTGAGCGGTTCACTTCATCGGCCAGAATCAGATTGGCAAAAATTGGTCCCTGCTTCACCTCAAACTCGGCAGTCTTCTGGTTGAAAATCATCGTCCCGATCAGGTCGGCAGGCAACAAATCGGGCGTAAACTGAATCCGCTGGAAATCGAGTTCCAGTACCTTCGCCAGCGTGTTGATGGTCAGGGTTTTGGCCAGACCCGGAACGCCTTCGAGCAGGATATGGCCACCCGTGAACAGCCCAATAAGCAGCCGGTTGAGCAGCCGTTCCTGCCCCACAACGACCTGGCTCATCTCGGCGAACACGTCCCGGATTTTCGTATGGTAGGTAAACGAAGTCGTTGATTGCATTTGTTAAAGTTTTCAGTTTTCAGTCGGCTGGCGCAGGAATGGTTTTCGCGTCAGTAAACGGTAAACTCGTAAGCTAAAAAGTTGCCCGAATGCTTCGGTCCTTGCCGTGAATATCCTTGTAGACCTGAATCTTTGAGAAACCCCGCTCGGCGAATACCTGCCGGGTGGCCTCGCCAAAGCGTTCGTTAATTTCAACGTAACAGGCTCCATCTTTGGTCAGGTGTCGAACGCAGAAATCGGCAACGGCTTTGTAGAAAACCAGCGGGTCATTATCTTCTACGAATAGAGCCAGACCAGGTTCGTAATCCAGCACATTGCGGTTCATATCGGCGGCTTCTGAGCGCGTTACGTAGGGCGGATTGCTCACCACACAGTCGAACCGGTGGCTGAAATCGGGCGGTACGTTCAGAATATCCTGAATGGAAAAGGTCACGTCGGCTTTGAGGTTTTGCGCGTTGTGGCGGGCCAGCGTGAGCGCTTCGTCGGAAACATCCCATCCCGTCACCACCGACTGCGGCAGAAAGCGTGCCAGCGTAGTGGCAATACAGCCGCTACCCGTGCCAATGTCTACAATGGGCACGTTGTCGGTCCGGTCGGCGAAGTCGTGCATAATAAGCCGGACCAAATCTTCAGTTTCGGGACGGGGAATCAGCACAGCGGGCGACACCTCGAACTCTAAGCCGCAAAAAATCGTCGTGCCAATAACGTGCTGAATCGGTTCCTGCCGGTTTAGCCGTTCCAGAATTCGGAACCAGTCGGGTTCGGTGCGGTTGGGTGGCAGGGGTTTATCGGTCAGCACGTCGGTCTTCCGCAGGCCGAAATAATGGTCTAAGAGCATAAACGCCATTTCCCGTGCTTCGTCGGGCGCGTAGGCCGTAATGTTCTTACTGAGTCGTTCGTATAGTGGTTTGGCAGTAGCCATTTGGTTCGGGTCGAGTATTTTTGCGTAAAACTAAAGAAGTTTCAGGTTTCACGTTCAACGTTCCAAGCGAGCCTCCGGGTCGATTCCAGGCTCAGGAGTCAGTCTGGAACATAAAACCTGAAACCTGAAACCTGAAATATGCAACAATTTATGCGTCGTGCCCTCGAATTAGCCACGCTTGGCCGGGGGCACGTAAGCCCCAACCCAATGGTCGGTTGTGTGCTTGTTCACGGGGTAAATGGTCAGGAGCGAATCATTGGCGAGGGCTGGCACCAACGTTATGGCGAAGCTCATGCCGAGCGCAACGCGATTTTGTCCGTCCGGCCCGAAGATACGCATCTATTGCCCGAAAGCACGGCCTACGTCACCCTCGAACCGTGTTCCCATTTGGGCAAGCAGCCGCCCTGTGCCAATCTACTCGTTGAAACGGGAATCAAACGCGTGGTTTGCTGCAACGATGACCCGTTTCCATTAGTTGCGGGTAAGGGATTTGCCCGGCTTCGCGAAGCCGGAATTTCGGTTGAGGTGGGGTTGCTGGCCGAACAGGGGCGGGCACTGAACCGGCGATTTTTTACATCTGTTGACCAGCAGCGGCCGTATATCATCCTGAAATGGGCTGAGACCTCCGATGGTTTTATGAGCGGTGCCGGTGGGCAGCCCATCAAAATCAGTGGCGATTTGGCGCACCGGCTGGTGCATCGGTGGCGGAGCGAAGAAGACGCCATTATGGTCGGGACCAATACCGCCCGCATCGACAACCCCCGCCTGAACACCCGTTTGTGGCCCGGCAAAAACCCGGTTCGCATTGTTTATGACAGAAACTTATCGTTGCCAAAAAACCTGCATTTGTTTGATGGTACTCAAAAAACGATTGTGTTTCACCAAATTAACGAGCGAACGAGTGAACCGGAACGCCGGACCGGAGCGAACGAGCGAACTCGAATCGCTGAGCAGAGCGAACAAGCGAACAATGGATGCGTCAGCTACTTGTTCGCTCCGGTCCAGCGTTCCGGTTCGCTCGTTCACTCGTTGCAAACCCTTCACGAACATAAACTTCAATCGGTCCTGGTTGAGGGGGGCGCCAGGCTGTTGCAATCGTTTATTGATACCGGACTCTGGGATGAAATGCGCGTGTTCCGAAGCCCAATGATGCTGGGTGCGGGTGCACAGTCCGGCGGGTCGGTGAGAGCTCCGTCGGTTCAGGGCAAATTAAGCAGCCGGGAAATGGTCGGTGATGATGAACTAACAATTTACATGAACTCATGAAGGTGAAAAACGACCTGCTGCATCCTTTGATTTTGGTTGGTTTTCTCATGCTCCTGACAGATGCACCCGTGGTTGCACAGGCGTCGTGGGCTAAACTGATGCCCGGCGTGGGAACGTTCTCTTCACCCCGCGTAACCGACCTCAATCGGGACGGCGTAGGTGACATTGTTGTCGGGCTTGGCCGCCAGGAATTTCAGGCCTGCGACTCCGCCATTGTAGCGCTGGACGGGAAGACCGGCGAACTGCTCTGGAAGAAACCCGCAGCCGACCAGATATTTGGTTCGGCCATTCTGACCGACCTGAATGCCGATGGCGTGCAGGACATAATCATTGGCGGTCGCCGGGGTGAACTGCAGGCGATTAATGGCGTCACGGGCCAGATAATCTGGCGTTTCGACCAGAAAACGAAGCCGAAAAAAGTTGACAAATGGTATAACTTTTACAATCCGCAGCTCATTCCGGATCAGAATGGCGATGGCCTGGAGGATTTATTAGTTTCCAGCGGGGGCGACGTAACCGTGGAACCTTATAATCCGAAGCGGCCGCCGGGTATGCTGGTTGTGTTGAGCGCCAAAGATGGGCATGTGCTGGCTGAAGCCTTAGTGCCCGATGGGAAAGAAACCTACATGTCGGTTTCTGTTTTGAAAGACCCCACGAATAACAGTTGTCAACTCATTTTCGGAACGGGCGGAGAAACGCTGGGCGGAAACCTGTATGTTGGCTCGTTGGCAAGCGTCATGGCGGGCGACTTGTCGTCGGCCCGCAAACTCGCCACGAGTCCCGACAAAGGCTTCATTGCGCCCGCCGTTTGGGTCGATATTACGGGCGATGGCACTCGGGACATTGTGGCCAATGCGGTTGATGGCCGGATGCTGGCCTTCGATGGAAAAACGCTTGCCCCGCTCTGGAGTATGAAAACAACCAATACGGAAGCCTACAGTTCGATGGCGGTGGGCTATTTCAATCGCGACTCTATCCCCGATTTTTTCGTATCGTTTGCCAGAGGAAAATGGCCTAAGCTTGAATGGACCGATCAGTTTATGGTCAACGGAAAAAATGGAACGGTAGAGTTTCGGGATTCGCTGGGCTTTTATCAGACCAGTTCGCCCGTTGTAGTCGATTTCGACGAAGACGGTCAGGATGAAGTTATCCTGAGTGTGAACTACCAGGCCGAAGATTCGTTAGGCATCAAAACGTACTACAATACCCTGTCGGTCATTGGCTTCGGTACGAATGAAGTCGTTAATTTATTTGCGGGGCTGCCGGGTCATAATATCGCGTCGACACCCTGGATTGGTGACCTCGACAAAGACAATAAATTAGATATTGTTTTGTGCAGCAGTTCCAATAAGTACAAAACCTACTCGTTCGACGGGGTACGCATTAGTTGCTTCAAAACGGCTCTTTCAATCACGAAACCGATCCGATGGGGCGCTTATATGGGAAGCCACTATGACGGTGTGTTTCGGTAGTGGTTGTCGGGCAACCATACTTCTCTTGTTGTCAATGACTTGTCTAATCGAACCATATTGGCCACATAACCTGGCTGAATCCGGCCTAACTGATCGCCAAAGCCAATAATCTGGGCCGGAATCGTTGACGCCATCCGCAGCGCATTCGTCAGCGGAATGTTGGCCTGCTCCACCGCAATTCGGACGCAGTCAACCAGCGTAATGGCCGACCCGGCCAGATTTCCTTCGTTGTTTACGTAGCGTCCGGGGCCGTTTGTGTCGGGCTCATACTGCACAACAAACTGCCCCAGCTCAAACGTGGGACGGGGTCCACCCAGACCGGGCGAATTGGCAAACAACGCATCTGAAATCAAAAATAACCGTTCCCCAAGCAGCCGATACGCAATGCGGATAGTCGCCGGATTGCAGTGGTAGCTGTCGGCAATGATGCTGGCCCGAACGTCTGGGTGGTCAAACACAGCGCCAACCACGCCCGGTTCGCGGCTCTCGAAGCCCCGCATGGCGTTGTAGAGGTGCGTTGCCAGCGGGATGCCGCCGTTGAAGGCGGCCATTGCCTGCTGGTAGGTGGCATTGCTATGACCAAGCGAAAGAAGCGTATTGGCGTGTTTCAGCTTGTTGATTGTGTCGAGTTGTTCGGTTGTCAGTATCTCCGGGGCCAGGGTCAGAATGCGAATAACGTCGGCATTGGTACTGAACAGCGTTTCCAACTCACCATCCGCGGGCGTTCTGACATACGCCATGCTGTGTGCCCCGCGCTTAATGGGGTTGAAATACGGCCCTTCGATGTGGATACCCGGCACGCCAAACGGGTTTTCGGCACGCACCGTAGCCACAGCCGCCATCGACTGCTGCATCACTTCCAGCGACGTTGAATGAATAGTTGGCAGGAGGGTGGTCGTGCCGTTGCGGGCGTGGGTGTCGTAAATATGCCGGACGGTTTCGGGCGTGGGCTTGTCGTTCAGGAATAACGATGAGCCGCCGTAGAGTTGCAAATCCACTAAACCCGGAATCAGATAATCGCCGTTGAGGTCGATGGCGGTTTCGCCGGAAACCATCAATTGGCCGGTCGAAATGTCCTGAATTCGACCATTGTCGACGCGCACGGATGCGCCTGTGAGCCACTCGTCGCCGGTAAAAACGGTGGCGTTGATAAACTGATTCATAAGCTAAACGCAGATGTACTGCCGCCTGACAATAAAATAATGGATGATAAATTTTTGACAGGAATACAGGATTAACAGGATTTTAGTTGACCGAAAATCCTGTTAATCCTGTATTCCTGTCAAAAAAAGCCAAACTTGTCTTATAGCCAATACGTGAAAATTGGCCGGAATGTACCCGATTTTTCGTTTTTTTGCGAACTATTTCCCGTTAGTACCAATCTATTTATCGCTTGAACGCTGTTCGTTTACTTCCTAATGTCGGTCCAGTCGGGGACCATCCCGTCCAGGCCACCATTCCGCTGGCTTCGTCGAAAAGCGAAAGCAATCGCGCCCTGATCATCGACGCCCTGACCAGTTTTCGCTGCGACCTGCAAAACCTCTCGACCGCCCGCGATACGCAGACGATGATTCGGCTGCTGAAATCAAACGACGGAATTGCCGATGTACTGGATGCTGGCACCACCATGCGTTTCCTGACGGCTTACTTTAGTGTAACGGGCCAGCAAAAGACCATGACCGGCACCCCGCGCATGTGCGAGCGGCCCATTGGTATTCTGGTCGATGCACTCCGAACGCTTGGCGCCGGCATTACGTATTTGAAAAACGATGGGTATCCACCCCTGCAACTCAATGGGTTTGCCCCGTCTGAAAACAAGCAAGCCCATCCAGGCCGGATCAGTATTCGGGGTGATGTGAGCAGCCAGTACATTTCGGCCCTGCTGATGATTGCGCCGACGCTGCCCAACGGCCTGACGCTTCACCTGACCGGGGCCGTTGGTTCACGGCCTTACATTGAGATGACGCTCGAACAAATGAGCTATTTCGGAGCCGATGTGCAGGCCGATTGGGGAACCAAAACAATTGCCGTTTCTCCCAAGCCCTATACGCCAAAGCCCTACGCGATTGAATCCGACTGGTCGGGGGCGAGTTACTGGTATAGCGTGGCAGCTTTGGCCGGACCGCCCGAAACGGAAATCGAACTGCTGGGCCTGAAAGCCAAATCGTTGCAGGGCGATAGTGCCATTGTCGACATCATGCGGCCCCTGGGCGTTGAGAGCACCTTTACCGACACGGGCGTTCGACTGACCAAATGCCCGGCGGCTGCGTCGCTGACGTGGGACTTTACCCACTGCCCCGATCTGGCCCAGACCGTCGCCGTTTGTGCGGCCATGAACGGCGTAATGCTGACGTTGACGGGTATCGAAAGCCTGAAGATTAAGGAGACCGACCGGGTAGCCGCCTTGCAGGCCGAACTTCAGAAGATCGGTGCCGAATTGCTTGAAGTAGAATCAAATCATCGCTACGAAGTTCGGCAAGTGAGCAGTCGGCCACAGTCGCCCCCAATCATCAAAACCTACGATGACCACCGGATGGCCATGGCCTTCGCCCCGGTTGCGATGCGGCAGGAAATCATCATTGAGGAGCCGGACGTGGTGGCTAAATCGTATCCAAGTTTCTGGGACGACATGGCACGGGTGGCAGCGGTTGAGTTTATATTTTCGTAATCGGTCACCATCTTTTCATGTTTCGTCAGCGACCGCCCGGCCACTTCGCCTGACCTTTGTTGTGTACTATTTGACTTACGAATGTCATGAACACGACAACCACTCCTACTATTCTCGTTCTGGGTGCAACCGGCAGCATCGGGTATGCCGTTACCGCCAACCTGCTCGCCCGCCGATTGCCCATTACGATTCTTGTTCGCAATCGGGCCAAAGCCGAAGCCCTGTTCCCGAATGAGCCAACGCTCACCATTGTTGAGGGCGATGTGCAGGATGCGGTTTTGCTCAACCGCGTCGCTGCTGATAAGGCGTTTATTTTTCATGGCATCAATTATCCTTACGACAAGTGGTTTGGTAACATGGATACGGCTACGCAAAAAGTTATCGACGCAGCCACACCAGGAAATTCGACTATCGTTTTTCCCGGTAACGTGTACAATTTTGGCCATACAAATCAGCCAATTCGGGAAGACAGCCGCCCCAATCCGTGCACCCGCAAAGGGCAGTTGCGCGTTGAGCTTGAAGCCCTGCTGGAACAGGCCGCCACTGCCGGGAAATGCCGCGTATTAAACGTTCGTCTACCCGATTTCTGGGGACCAAACGTATTGAACGAGGGCATAAAACCGATTTTTGAAAACGCCCTGAATGGCAAAGCGCTCCCGTGGCTTTTGAACGCCGATGTGCCGCATCAGTCGGTTTATACCAAAGATGCCGCCGACATTATCGTTCGACTGCTGTTGCGGGACTGGACTGAGTCCGCACAGCCCGCAGCCCGAAAAGATAAACGGGGAGAAGAAGCTTATCAGGTCTGGAATTATGGCGGAGAAACGCGGCCGTCGACACGAACCTGGTTTGGGCAGATTAGCGCTCTGACGGGCAAGCCCTTGAAAATACAGGTGCATAGCCGCTTTGCAGTCCGTGTGTTAGCTCTGTTTGTTCCCGTGATTCGTGAAGTGAAAGAGATGCTTTATCTCTACAAAAACACAATCCTGCTCGATGATGCAAAGGTACTCGCTCTCTTCCCTGATTTCCACCCAACACCCATGACTGAGGCCTTGACCGAAACGCTCACCTGGTTTTCAGAAAACCTGCTCAAGCAGCCGTTTACGCCTGTAACTAAAGGCTTCCCGCAGAGTAAAAAGTAGGTGCCAGCAGCATTACCTCCCCGTTGCTGTGTCCTCACAGCAACCTATCCGGTAGGTAAAGCAGGCTGACGCAAAGGTTGCTGTGAGGACACAGCAACGGAGAGGTACCTTCAGTGCATCAAAAACATATAACAACCTGAAAATCACATGAAAACGCTTTTAAAATCCGAAGAACTAATTCAGTTTCTGGGTGCTATTTACCTGTTCTCCCGCCTGAATTTCGCCTGGTGGTGGTTTCCGGCTCTGCTTTTGCTGCCCGACATCAGCATGATTGGCTACCTCATCAACCCGGCTATTGGAGCGGTGTTGTATAATCTCGTTCACCACAAAGGGCTGGGCATCGTTCTTGGCCTGTTGGGGTTGATGACCGGCAATCAGAATCTGATGCTGGCGGGTGTTATCCTGTTTGCTCACGCCAGCATGGACCGCGTGGCAGGATATGGCCTGAAGTATTTCGATAGCTTTAAGCACACGAGTCTGGGGAATTTGTAGCCCGGCTACGTTATACCCGTTACTACGCAGCCAACGCCAATCGAAACGCGCCGGGTGTCTGGCCGGTCCATTTCTTGAACGACCGGAAAAAGACGCTCGGTTCGGCGAAGCCCAGCAGATAGGCGATGTCGGTCGTGCTCAGATTTGGCTCGCGCAGATGGCTCACGGCCAACTCTTTGCGGGTTTCGTCGAGCAGTTGCTGGTAGGATGTGCCCGCGTCTTTCAGGTGAAGCTGAAGCGTTCGGATACCCATTGCCAGCCGGTCGGCAACGAGGGTCAGCGTGGGTTCTTCGCCTTTCATAATCAGGACAATCTCCGACTTTACCCGTGCGGTCAGGGTCGGAGTTTTGAGCCGGTTGAGCATGTCGGCTGCGTGTTTTTCAAATAGCAACGACAAACCCGGACTGGCGTTGATAACCGGCAAATCGAGCAAGGCTATATCCAGCACCATTGCGGTTTGGGGAGCATCGAACGTCAGGCGGGCAGGGCCAAATACGCGTTCGTGCTCCCGTGTATCGACCGGGCGCGGGTAGGCAAACCGAATTTCATCGGCAATGATGGGATAGCCCGTCAGTGTGCGGATGGCGGCTAAATAAATCGACAATTCGGAGTTAAGCGCGTATTCCGGGTAAATAACCTCGGCGCTTAACACCTGGAGCGACAAGACAAACTGGCCCCCCGCTGGCGACCGGTGCCCGGTTGTACGGATGGCATCGCAAACAATGGCCTGATACTGACAGAGTTTATCGAATGACCGGCCCAGCGTGGGGCTATGCATCATGACGTAAGCCAGTACGCCCACGGCCACCGGATTCACCATCTCACCGAGTTTCAGGGCAATATCCGGGTCGCCGGTTGCCACAACGACTTCGCGCCATAGGTCCTGCACCTGCCGGATTCGCACGCGCCCGTCGGGGTTGCGGAGTTGCTCAGGGTTGATGCCTACGGCCAGGGCCAGCGCGTTGGTATCGGCCCCGCACTGGCGGGCAGCAAACAAAATCAGGTTGACCGAGGCAACGGAAAGCGTATGGTTATTGGTTTGCATTTAGTTAAAGATACGGTCGTGGGAAACAAGCAGGTCAGGAAACACACGGCTGGGAATTTCACCCGATTCATACACATCGACTAAGGCATACTGGCCGTTTTCCAGAACGTAAACGTTCACCGCCTTCTCTTTGGGTTGAACAATCCAATATTCACGCACCCCGGACTCTTCGTACAGGTTGAATTTTTCGCTGAAGTCCTTCTTTGCCGTTCGGGGCGACGTAATCTCGATAACCCAGTCGGGAGCGCCCAGACAGCCGGCGTCGTCCAATTTAGTAGCGTCGCATATGATGCAAATATCGGGCTGAACAACAGTGTGCAACTGGTCGGGCTTGCGCTCGTTGCGGACGGGTAAACGAACATCGAACGGGGCGGTATAAATTTCGCACCGTTTATCACTAAAATGCAGGCTGATATCGACAAGTAAATGACTAACAGCCAGTTGATGCGCCCGTCTCGGCGCGGGCGACATCCGGTATAATTTCCCTTTTATCAGTTCAACGCTTTCGTCAAACTGCCATTTCAGGTAGTCGGCATAGGTGTAGGTGCCATTAGGGTCGAGTTGTGCGATGTCGGTAATCATAAGTTCTGTCGGGCAATTTCGGTATGCAAGTTCCTGAAATAATCCGATGCCCGCAATAAACGGCTGCCATACCACGAAAACAACTCGCCATCGACTAACAGCACGCGTGCTGCCGGGCAAATTTCCCGAAACTCAGCTATGTGTTTCCCCATAAACGGATATGGCTCCGATGACAGAAAAATCAGGTCGGGCCGAGCGATCTGCAGGTCATCGGATGTGATTTCGGGGTAGCGCGTTCGGTCAGTGAAGGCGTTCTGGAAACCGGCAATGTCGAGCATGGCGTGGATAAACGTATCGTTAGCCGCTATCATGTAGGGCTTTCGCCAGATGAAATAAGCAACGGAGGGGTAAGGGGCCTGGAGCGGGGGGCAGGGGGCGGGGGGCTGGAGAGTCCGCTCGATTTGCTGCGCTATCGCTTCTGCCTGCGGGCTTTTGCCAACCAGCTTTCCAACTTCCCGAATCATCGTTAATGCGTCGGGGAAGGTGGTTATGTCCGTGACATGAACGGTATACTGACGCTGAAGTTCTTCGATTTGTTGGCGCGTATTTTCTTCTTTGTTGGCCAGGATGAGGTCGGGTTGCAACGCATGTATTTTACTGAGTTGCAGCGTTTTCGTGCCGCCCACAACCACCTTCTGCGTAACTTTATGGGTGGGGTGAATGCAGAATTTTGTTAGACCCACAACTTCATCATCCAGCCCGAAGTCGAAGAGCAGTTCGGTCTGCGATGGAACCACAGAAACAATACGTTGCGGAGTCATGTAGTAGATATTCAGCGATTAGAATTCGTCATTCAGTATTCATTTAACAGCGTTTAACAAGATTTTGGCCCTGAGCTGAAAATTTTGTGCAACGTTTACCATCGTAAGCCCTCATTCGTCCATGAAACAAGCCATTTTCGCCGTTCTTGCCGCTGGATTATGCGCCACGACGCTCTACGGCCAAGCACCCGCTTCGGGCAAAATTACCTACGAAGGGATGCGCCAGATTGACCGGTCGCAGATGCGGATGGTCATTAATGGGCAGGAAGTTCGGCCCCGCGTGGATTCGCCCGGCAGTCCCGGTGCGCCCGACGCCCCCGAAGGCATGCCGGAGGTGATGTCGTTTACGCAGAAGCTCGTTTTTGCCGGAACGATGGCCAAAGAAGAGCGCGACCGCCCACAAAACATGATGATGCGCCGGACGGTAGGTGGACCGGATGGGGGTGGCTCCGGTGGCGATGGTCGCCCACGCACAACCCGGATGACACCGCCCTTTGACCAGCAAACCTATCTGGACTTAGCCAACCGCCAGCGCATCGACGTGCTGACGGTGAAAAAAGATTCCGTAACAAGCCAGACCTATCGCTCCGAAAAACCCATGCCAACGGCGGCTGACTGGCAAACGAGCGACAAGACAAAGAAAATAGCGGGCTATAGCTGCCATAAAGCCACCGCCACGCGCCGGAAGGAAACCTACACCATCTGGTACACCACCGACCTGCCCTTTACCTACTCGCCCGTTGCCGACCTGACGCCCCCAACCGGCGTGGTGCTGCAAATCGAATCGGATAGCGAGTCGTTCAAAGCGACCGGCGTGTCGATGGAAGCCATTGCCGAAAATACGGTGCAGCCGCCCAAAGATGCGAAAGTCATTCCAGCGGAGGAAATGGAGCAGCTACGCCGGAAAAGCATGGCCGATTTCCGGCAAAAGATGATGCAGAACGGCGGATTTCCGGGCCGGAATTAATTTGCTGACTGACGCTTTTTTGTGGAGACGTTTGTCTGTGTAGCTGCATCCTCGGTCTGTGTCCTCACAGACCGCTCTTAATCAAACCTTTGCCAGCGGTCTGTGAGGACACAGACCGAGGATGCCCTGGCACAATCATAAAAATTGTCAGACAACCAACTTACATTAATGAAAAATGAAAAATCTGCTGACAATGAAGCGATTACTATGCCTTTCGGTGTGCATTGTTCATTGTATATTATTCATTAACGTCAGTAGTTTCGCCCAGTCGCCTGGCACGATTCAAGGAACAGTGGTGGATTCGCTGACGCGCAAGCCCTTGCTCGAAGCGTCGGTGTCGCTGTTGTCGTCGCGTGATTCGTCGCTCGTCACGTTCGGCATTACCGATGGCGAAGGGCGGTTCACATTCCCGAAAGTAGCCGAAGGAAACTATCGTGTGCTGGTCACGTATGTGGGCTATCGGAGCCGCGCCCGGCGGGTCTCGGTAACCAAAGACGACCCGACGGCCAATGCCGGAACGCTCGAATTGGTGGCCGAATCGCAAACGCTGAACGAAGTAGCCGTGCAGGGCGAACGGGCGCCCATTGCCGTAAAAGGCGATACGCTGGAGTTCAACGCCGGGTCGTTCAAAACCCGCCCCAACGCGCAGGTTGAGGACCTGCTCAAGAAGTTGCCGGGCGTGGAAGTCGACCGCGACGGTACGGTGAAAGCCCAGGGTCAGGAAGTCAGGAAAGTGCTGGTCGATGGCAAACCGTTCTTCGGCAACGACCCCAAAATGGCCACCCGCAATCTCCCCGCCGACATCATCGACAAAGTACAACTCTACGACCAGGCATCCGAACAGTCCGCTTTTTCGGGCGTTGACGACGGCGACCGCGAGAAAACCATCAACATCACCACCAAAAAAGATAAACGAAAAGGCTCGTTTGGGCAGCAGTCCATCAGCGTAGGTCCGAAGCCGGGTGACGATGCCCGGTATTCGGGGCGTGTCAGTTTGAATCGCTTCAACAATGGTCGTCAGATTTCGGTTCTGGGCATGGCCAACAACATTAACCAGCAAGGCTTTACATCGCAGGATTTGGGCCTCGGTAGTAATTTCGGCGGAGCCGGACAGGGCCAGGGTGGCGCACGAGGGGGGGGCGGCAATGTGTTTCGTGGCGGACAGGGCGGGGGTAATTTCGGCAATCAGGGGCAGGTGGGTAGCAACGCTATTACGCAATCGTGGGCGGCAGGTATCAACTACCGCGATGGCTGGGGAAAGAAAATTGACGTGACTAGCAGCTATAACGCCAGCAATACGAACACCCTCACCGACCAAAGCAGTCGCCGGGAAAACGTGTTGCCGGGCGGGAGCACATCGGGAACAACCACCAGCCGAAGCGACTCATCGTTTGTTAGAAATCAGACGAACGGCTCCAACAACACCAACACCAACCACCGGGCTAATCTCCGGCTCGACTATCGGCTCGACACCCTCACGACGATTCGGCTGATTCCGAGTTTGTCGTGGCTAAGTTCCAATTACAACAACCAAAGCGAGTCGCAAACGCTGAACGCACAGGGTGTGCTGGCGAATTCAAGCAAAACAAACTATACCTCAACGGGCAGTGGGTTTACGGGAAATAACTCGCTGCTACTGTTTCGCAAGTTTCAGAAGCGCGGACGGACCTTCTCGCTGAACTGGAACGTGGCCGTGAACGATAATGACAACGAAGGGTTCAACCGGTCGGAGAATCAGTTTACCCGTTCCAACGCGCCTGTTTCGGCAACAGCCGGTTCGGGAACGCTTACGCCAGGAACTTCCACAACGGGGATGCAGGCCGACACGACCGGACTGTTTACGCAGCGAATCAACCAGCGCAACGACCAGCAAACGCGGTCGCTGACCAACAGCATCAACGTTAGTTATACCGAGCCGCTTTCGCTTCGGCAAACGCTTGAGTTTCATTATACCCTGTCGAACAACCACAACACCTCGAATCGGGCCGTGAATGATTTCAATGAGACAACCAATCAATATGACCGGCCCAATACGTTGTTGAGCAATCGCTTCGTGAACGATTACATGACCAACCGGGCGGGCCTGACCTGGCAAACTAAGCGATTAAAATACACCTATGCGGTTGGTCTCGATGGTCAGCAGGCCAGTTTGCGCTCCAACAACCTCGGCAGCGTCGGCGGAGTGCAGGAAACCAATCTGAGCCGGACGTTTACGAATCTACTGCCGAATGCGTTGTTTACGTATAATTTCGCGAAAAACCGGAGCCTGCGAATCAACTACCGCACCCGCATCAACGCGCCCTCGGTGAACCAGTTGCAGCCCGTTCGGAACAATACCAATCCGCTGAACATTCAGCTTGGTAACGCCGACCTGCAACCCGAATTCAGCCATAACGTATCGCTGAATTTCAACCGCTTCGAGCCGTCAACGTTCCGCAACCTGTTTGCCTCGCTGAACATGAGCCGGACAGACAATAAGATTGTCAATTCAACGACGTTCACGCAGGCGGGGGCGCAAACCACCCGACCCGTCAATACCGATGGATATTATACAGTGAACGGCTCTCTGGTGCTGGGGCAGCCCGTTAAAATTGGCGAACAGAAGACCAACCTGAATCTGACCACCAACCTGACCTATAACCAGGGTTTAAGCTATGTGAATGAGCAGCCCAACCAGTCAAAAAACTGGCTGATTGGTCAGGGTGTGGGCATTAGCTCGAATTTCACGGAGAAGTTAGACCTGAATCTGTCGGGGAATATCAACCTGCAATCGGCGAAATACTCGTTGCAGCCCCAACAGAATACTACCTTTCTAAATCAGACCGTTACGCTGGATGTGTTTTACCAGTTGCCCCTTCGGTTCACCTTCTCGACCAACGTGTATTATAACCATTACGGCGGCAGTTCGGCCAGTTATAATCAGTCGTTTACGCTTTGGAACGCCACACTGGCCAAGCAGTTGTTCAAACAAAACCAGGGTGAATTGCGGTTTCAGGTCTTCGATTTGCTGAACCAGAACCAGAGCATCACCCGCAACGTGACCGATACGTACACCGAGGAAGTTCGGAGCCGGGTGCTGAACCGCTATTTCATGGTGAGTTTTGTGTATAACCTGCGTCGGTTTGGCGCGGGAATCACGCCCCCCCGCGACCCCTTCGAGCAACGAGGTCCCGGTAATCGCGGGGGACGTGGGCAGGGGGGCGGTTTTCGGCGGAACTAAAAACCTAAAAGGTCCCGGAAATAGCTTCAGCAATCTGAAGCTATTTCCGGGACCTTTTAGGTTTGGGTATATGTGAGTAGTCGCGCCACGAATTTGACTTCTGATGAAAACGCACATTCATCATGAAAACGGTTACCCTTTCCATTTCGCTATCTTTGGTTACGCTGGGTCTGTTTGCCCAAACGCCCGTTGTTCCGTCGCCCGATATCCAACTAAAAACGGCGGTTATGGCCGCGCCAGGCGATAAAGGCGCTGGCGCAATGGTCTACGGCTATTCGCCTAAAAATGAATTTGTTGTGTTGCGAAAAGGAACCAACGAACTCGTTTGCTTAACCGACGACCCGGCCCTGAAAGGACTAAGCGTGTCCTGTTATCACCGCGACCTGGAACCCTTCATGAAACGGGGCCGCGAGTTGAAACAGCAGGGAAAAACGCCGAAGGAAATTCTGGAGACCCGTGAGCAGGAGGTAAAGGCCAAAAAGCTGATGATGCCCACCAATCCGGCATCGTTGTACGTGTATTCGGCCAAAGATGAAAACTACGACCGGGCCACCGGCGAGGTGAAAGATGGTTACCTGCGCTACGTGGTCTACATTCCCTATGCTACGGCAGAGAGTACTGGCCTACCCCTTAAACCCGACGCGCCCGGTATGCCCTGGATTATGGACCCCGGCACCCACCGCGCCCACATCATGATTAACCCGCCCCAATCGACAACGGCGGCTAAACAATAAATTCTGCTCCGTTCGTAAAATTGAAAAAGGTGTCCAGTTCATGAACTGGACACCTTTTTCAATTTCTTCTACTCACTCAAGTAAGCGAAAAAAACTTTGACAAAGCTGATGCTATAATTCATTGACTATCAGAATTATCAGCTTTGTCAAAGTTTTTTGCTCCCCTATTTAATATACCGGAAATCTTCCCCGCCTTTTAACGTCAGCAATGAATCGGTTGATGTTGTTGAACATAGTTGGTTCTGAAAATCACCCAAATAAGTGTTTAGCTAATTCTTCTTTTGTTAAGTCGAAATGCTCGGCGATGTTTTTCAGAATATTATTCAACGTGCCTATTTTAATTGGGTCGTGACGAGGGATGGTTTCGTAATGCTGGCCACGTTGCAACGTCTGAATTCGGATGTGGCTGCCCGTTTGACGGACTACTTCGTAGCCGAATGGTTTTAATAGTTTTATCAACTCTATACCCGTCAAATCGCGTGGTATCTTCACAACGCGAACACCTCGTCTTTTACAAAGTGCAGCCGTACTAATTGCGGCCACTGCGATGGATTATCATAGTGGCAATCAACCGCATCCCGAATCATCATTTTCAACTCAGCCATCGTTCCGCCCTGCGTGAATATGTTCTCACCAACGGCTTGTGCTGTATAACCACCTTCGGGGTCTTCTTCGACTAAAAAGATTAGCTCTTTCATGCGCGTGGGCCAATAAATACAATACAAGATAAACAAAAGCAGCCGGAAATCCATCCGGCTACATACATCCTTTCTTTTCCTCACTTGATATACCGAAAATCTTCCCCGCCTTTTAACGACAGCAATGTTTCGTACATGAGCCGGATAACATTCTGCACGTCCTCCATGTGGACGGTCTCGACGGTGGTGTGCATGTATTTCAACGGGAGCGAAATCAGGGCCGAGGCAATGCCTTCGGTAGCATAGGCGAACGCATCAGTGTCGGTACCGGTGGAACGGCTCACCGCCTGCCGCTGAAAGGCAATCTCGTGCTGTTCAGCCACGCCAATCATGAAATCGAGGACGTTGTTCTGCACGGCGGGGCCGTAGCACAACACCGGACCGTCGCCACATTTGAGGTCGCCCTGCTCTTTTTTGTCGTACTTCGGCGATTGTGTGTCGTGCGTTACATCGGTGCAGATGGCGAGGTCGGGCCGGAGCCGACGGGCAATCATTTCGGCCCCGCGCAAACCAATTTCTTCCTGCACAGCATTGACAACGTAGAGCGTAAACGGCAGCGTCACGTTGTTTTCTTTCAGGAGCCGGGCCACTTCGGCAATCATAAAGCCACCCATACGGTTGTCTAATGCCCGCCCAACAAAATACCGGCCATTCAACTCCATCAGCCCATCCGAAAAGGTACAGACCGTGCCGACGTGAACGCCCATGTCCAGCACTTCCTGCTTGGTAGCCGCCCCCACGTCGATAAACAAATCGGTGACTTTGGGGGCCGTGTCTTTAGCTAAGTCCCGAACGTGAATGGCAGGCCAGCCGAATACGCCTTCGACAACGCCCTTTTTCGTGTGCAGGTTAACCCGCATCGACGGGGCAATCAGCGCGTCGGAGCCACCATTTCGCCGGACGAACAGATAGCCGTCATCGGAAATAAAATTGACGAACCACGAAATTTCGTCGGAGTGGGCTTCAATGACGACTTTGTAATCTTTGCCCGGCCCGATAACCCCAACGGCGGTGCCGTAGGTGTCGACAATGTATTCGTCGGTGTAGGGTTTGAGGTAATCCAGCCAAATCTGCTGCCCCGACGACTCGAAGCCGGTGGGCGAGGCATTGTTGAGGTACTGATACAGGAAATTTTTACTGTGTTCGTTCATGTATGTTTAAGACATTAGATAGTCAAATATAGTCTAAGAAGTTTTTCAAAATACCCCCAACCCCTCTGAAGGGGGCTTTGTTCAACCTCGAACAAAGCCCCCTTCAGGGGGTTGGGGGTATTTTATTCCAAATACTGGCTAATTTTTAGGCAATTATACTATCTAAAATCAGTCGCAATTTTTCACTCAAAACGCCACGCGGTAACTCAGTACCGGCAGCAGGCCCGTCTGGTAGCTCGTTCGGACGGTACCGGTCTGGGCGTCGAAATAGCGGCCAAAGATGTTTTGGCGGTTGGTTACGTTCTGAATGTCGAGCGAGAGGGTGCGGGTGGAATGGGGACGATTGCGTTTATAGCTGAGCCGAATATCGGTGCGGAAATACGCCGGAAGGGTGAGCGTGTAGGCCAGATTGTCGTAGCGAACCGTTTCGCCCTGATGCTGCGATGCGGCCAGATTGATGGGTGTGTCGCGGTAGCCGCCGTAGTGGGTTAGCTTCACGTTCAGGCCAATAACACCGTTGCGAAACCAGCCCCGGTCGCCCGTACCGAATTCTTTCCCGGCCAGAAAACTCGTCGCAAACCGCCCATCGAAGCGGCTGTTTCGCCAGATTTGATCCGACCCCTGATACTCGGACCTGTAGAGCGACGACGAAAGCAGAAAATAGAACGGGGCCGTCCCACGGTTGGTGTGCAGAAACTGCTCCAGCGTCAGTTCAAGCCCATAATTGCGGCCAACGCCGGTATTGGTTAAGGGTTTGTTTGTCAGACTGTAGGGCTGATTGATGAGTGCAAACGAATCGGTTGTGTCGGCACTGACTGGTATGTTGAAAAGCCGCTGGTAATACGTCTCGACCTTCAGCCGTAGATAATCGGTCAGCTTCCGGTCGTAGGCCAGCACGACATGATGCGACCGGGTGAATCCCAGATTCCGGTTCGACAAGCGGGTAGCATCGCCCAGGGGTTGATTCGCCAGCAGGATGGCCGGATTCTGCGTTTGGCTGTGCAGCCCATATCCCAGGCTCAGCGATTGCCCTGACCGGAACGCCCAGCGTACCGACCCGCGCGGCTCCAGGGCGTCGGTGCCGTTCAGGAATAAACGAAGGTAATGCAGGCCGATATTAACTGTCAGCGGCTCCGACAGCCGGTAATTCAACTGGCCAAACGCCTGAAGGGTCTGAGCATTCCGGGCAGACTCATTCGGGCCGGGAACCTGGACGGTAGTTAACAGTTGCTGCCGTTTATTATCCCATTCGACTCGGCTCAGGTTATAGCTGGTTTGAGTACCAATCAGCCCCGCCCGAAGGGTGTGCCTTGCGTTGAATTTATACGTCAGTGTGCTGGAAATGATGTTTTTCAGTATGGTGTATTGTTCCCGGTCACGCGGCTGAAGGGCGTAGCTGTCGTCTACATAATTGCCCTGGAATTTGTTTTGATAGCCCGACGCCGACGCAACTGTTTTCAGAAAAGCGTGGCGGCCCATGTTGATGGAATGGGTTACGCCAACGGCTCCTGTATTGGCCGAAAAACGCTCGTTGTAGCGGTCGCCTTCACTCGTCCAGGTCGTCGAATCGCGCTGAGCTTCAATGTTCTGGCTGCTCAAGCCGCCAAAGCCAAAGAGCGTGAAGGCGCCCGCCCGATTCGTGGGCAGATATATGTTGAACGATAAATCCTGAAACGTTGTCACGCCGGAGCCAATGTTAATGCCCAGTTTACTCAACAAACCCAGCGTCGAGTAGCGATAATTAAACAGGTACGAACCTTTGTATTTCTTAGAAAACGGTCCTTCACTCGACACATCAACGCCCAGAACGCCGACCTGAATGGTGCTCTCACGTTTAGCATTATTCCCCCGGCGAAGTTTCAAGTCAAACACGCCCGACAGCGCATTGCCGTACTCGGCCGGAAACGCGCCCGTCATGAAATCGGAGTTGGCGAGCAGTTGCGCGCTCAGGATCGAAATGCCACCCGACGCCGTGCCAATGTTGGCAAAGTGGTTGGGGTTCGGAATCTCGACCCCTTCCATGCGCCACAGCAGTCCGTTGGGGGTGTTGCCGCGTATCACAAGCGTGTTGTTACCGTCGTCGGCGCCCACAACGCCCGCATAGGCCGTTGCCATCCGGGCCGGGTCGTTCACGGCTGCTGCGAACCGCTGCGTCTCCTCGACGGAGAACGTCCGGGCCGAGACAGCCGCCATTTCGTTTAGCGGCTTGTCTTTCTCAACCGTCGGTTTCACAGTTACTTCCGACAGTTGCGCTATTGATTCTTCTAAGGCAACGGTGAGCACCAGTTCCTTTCCCGCATCAACAACGAGATTGGACAGGAGCAGGTCTTTGTAGCCGACAAACGAGATTTTAAGCGTTTGCCGACCAACCGGCACGCCTGTCAGCCGAAACGAACCATCGGCATCAGTATTGGCCCCTTTTGTGGGTTGGCTGTTTGGCAGCGACGGGTTCAGCAATGCAACAGTTGCACCGGGGATGGGCGTTTGCAGACTCTGGTCCACCACGGTTCCCCGGATGGTTTGCGTAATGGGTTGAGCAACTAACGTGGTCGGGAGGAGGAGGCCAATGAATAAGGCCGAAAGCGAACGAATGAGCATAGTGTTTTTAAGTGGTTACAGCTATGACCGTTGCCCGCGCCTGAACCCCTATCTGCTGCTTGACTTTTTCACAATTTATACTGCAAACCAACCTGCCAGCCGAGCCAGGTCGATAACGCGTCCGGGCTTGTGCCGATTAGCTCATCACGGGAGAGAACTAAGGCCGGTAGTGATAAATTGACCAATGGATCGCGAGACTGGTCACCGGCATAATACGCATTGATAGATGGGCCGAGGGAAGCCGAGAAATGTGAGCCGAAACGCTTGTTCACGATGGGCGAGAGCCGCAGCAGCAGATTCTGGTCCTGAATGCCTTCGCCAGTGCGGTTCAGTTGGTGGGCAGTTCCTTCCAGCCCAAACGACCAGCCCCGCCGTTCAGCCGTGACGGTGCCCAGTCCATAACCGAAACTCCAGATGCGACTGGCTGGATTCACGCCCGCCGTGACGATGTTGTAGAACGAACGGACACCCGTGCGAAAGGTCGCGTTGAACGTGTTGACCTCGTTAGTCGAAATTTCAATGTTTCGGTAACCGTTTTTCCGAACAAAACTAAACAGGCCAAAGGGCGTTCGGTCGGTTGAATCTGTCCAGTTTATGATACTGATTTGATGCCCTCCGGTAACGGTGCGGGCATAGTTCAGGAATCCGCTGATTTGCCAGCCGGTCAGCTTCCCGCGAACGCCATTCATAAACCCCGCTGCCTGAACCCCGCGCATATCTCCGCCGACAATGTTGGTAAAACCGGCGGCCTGGAATCCCTCAACAGTGCCCCCGACGGTATTGGCGAAACCGGCCGCCTGAAAACCCCGCACGTCTTTTCGGTCAGCATTCAGGAATCCGGCCGCCTGAAATCCAGCTACATTGCCTCCAACTACGTTTACGAAACCTGCGGCCTGCACCGGCCCAACATCGCCCCGGTTCGTATTGATAAATCCGGCCAGTTGAATGCCTTTTGTTTGTTCGCCAACCAGGTTGCCAAAGCCCGCCAGTTGAATTCCCTGCACGTTGCCCCGGACAATATTGAGCAAGCCGCCCGCTTCAAATTTTCGCACCCCCAGCGAGTAACCGACCAGTGCGTTGATGGAATAGTCATTGATAATTCGACCGCTTAGGGCGTGATTGGTGCCAACGTAGGGAACGAATGAAACCTGCCAGGTCCGGTAGAGGGTGTCGCGGTCGAGGTTGATGCTGTGAATGAGCTGTTTAGCCGACAGCGACCACCGGGCCAGTGTATTCCGGCTCCGTTCGGCCAGCGTTAAGGGCAATCGACGTTCGGTTGAATCGACATTCGCCCAGGCCAGCAGCGCGACCGGCTCCGGCAATGACGGTATGGGGCGTGTGGTGGTATCGGTGGGCGTAGCGCGAGGAGTTAACGGGTTAAGGGGCGTTTGCAACGGCATCGGGGTCAGGTACACGTTGACCGGCTGCGATTGCCGAGCCTGAACCGTGAGCGACTGGCTGAAAAATAACCGTCGCCGAACTTCCAGACGAACGGCTGATACATCAGTGGGCAGTTTGAGTCGGTAGTAGCCGTATTGACTCGACACCGCCGAGCGCAGCGACCGTTGCTCAAACACGCTCACGTCGGCAACGCGTTCGCCGGTTTGCCCGTTGATGATGTAGCCATCCAGCAGGAACGAGCGGGCCGGTTCGGTGGGCTTTTCGCCCCGCAGCAGGATAACGTGATTGCCCCGCATTTTGAGCCGGATGCTGCTCCCGAATAATTGCCCCAGCACATCCCGAACGGGTCGGTTTGTGGCCCGAAGCGTAACCGACTGGGCTTGGTTAAGCAGCGCCGGATTATACGAAAAACTAAAGTTGCCATCCCGGCTGATGCGGCTGAGAACGGTCTGTAGTCGTTCGTTGCGAAAGTCAACCGAAATCAGTCGTTCGAGCGGGGGCGTGGGTTGCGCGTTGGCCAGGATTGGAAAGAAGACAAGGAAAAAATACTGCCGAAATGCGGTCATACGAGAAGCGATTTTTTGACCCTATGACAACCAGTCGAGCCGTTACCCCTATGTTCCGGGAGCGGGTTTACTGACAACCGGCGCCATCCAGCGTAATGTGTCCTTCGTCACGCCTGATAGCCAGCGTCAGCGATTCGGCAATGACAGTCAGCACCTCATCCAGCGATTCGTTGGTAAAACTGGCTGTCAGTCGGCAGTTGCGTATGGATGGAGTTAGCTGAATAGTAGTTCCATATAGTTCGTGCAGCGTCCGGGCAACGTCTACTAATGACTCGTTCGTGAAGGTTAGTTTTCCGGTTTGGAACGCCAGCGCGTTGGCCATTGGGCGTAAGGCCCGGCGAATTGTATCAGCAGGAGCGAGGTAGGTTGCCTGTTGGTTAGGCGTCAGCACGATTGCCTGACGCCGGGCCGCCAGTTGCACCCGCCCCGTTCGGACCGCTACCCGGACGCTGTCGCCAACGGCCCGCACGCTGAACGACGTACCCAGCACGCGCACTGTCGCCCCACCCGCCCGTATGTAAAACGGTTGCAGCGGGTTGGGGGTTACGTCAAAAAATGCTTCGCCCACGAGCGATACCACCCGACCGCTATCAGCAAACGTAGCCGGGTAGGTCAGTCGGCTGTTGCGATTGAGCAACACCACCGAACCATCGGGCAGGGTCAGGCTGCGCTTTGCGATTGTTGTAGCAACAGCTACGGGCGCGGCTGCTTCAGAATTGGCCGGGCGCTGGAGTTGCCAGATCGCCAGGCCGCTAAACACGGTCACGATAGCAATCGCAGCCACCCGGCCATAGATTTGCCACCCGGACCGGGCCGGCAGCGGGCGGGTAGGCTCAACCGGCAACGGCTTGACAACTGTCGCAACAGCTTCGTTATGGTGGTGCAGTTGCGCCCGGACTTTTTGCCAGGCTGCATCGGTTTTGGCAGAAGCCGACGGGCTGAGTTGTCCCGCTAAATTCCAGACCTGCTCGGTTTGGGCAAAGTCGTTTCGGTTGGACTGGTCGGCATTGGCCAGCCACCGACGAACCCGTTCCGCTTCGGCGGGGGTGGCCTCGCCCGACAAATAGTTGCCGATCAGCGCGTCGTCAATGGGTTGTTGCTCCTCTGCCATCACAAAATGCCCTCCCAGAGCCAGATTAATAAAAGTGGTAGATAATCGCTCAATTCGGTTCGTAAAATGCGTAGGGCTTTACCAATCTGATTTTCAACAGTCTTGATCGACAGCCCCAACTGGTCGGCAATCTCCTGATACCGCAATTCATCGAATCGGCTCATCTCAAAAATACGCCGGCACTGCTCCGGCAATCGGGCAATGGTCGTGTGGAGTCGTTCGGCGAGTTCGTCGGTCAGCACGGCCTGCGCTGAACTGGTGTCGCTGGCATACATTTCCAGCGCGGCCTGCTCGCGGTGATCAGCCTGTATGGCTACCTGCTTCAGCCGGTTGAGGCAGCGGTTATGCACCGACCGATACAGATACGCCTTCAGCGAGGTCGTGATCAGAAGCGAGTCGCGCCGTTCCCATAGGGTCAGAAACACCGCCTGCACCGCTTCCTCGGCTTCATCCTCATCCTTCACAATCGAGCGGCCATACTGACACAGGGGTGCATAAAACTGCCGAAACACAGTTTCAAACACCGCTTCGTTGCCAATGCGGATTGCGCCGATAAGGTCCTCGTCGGGAGTCAGTTGCACGGAGTAGCCGAGTAAAATCAGTGGGCTGCGTCGTTAGGGTTGGTTGTTCTGTTTCGCTTAAGACAACTGAACAAGCGCCTACCCCTACGCCAATGTAAATTAAAATCCAATCCGTTCCCGTTTTGGTTCAACGCTCATCGTCCTTGCGATTTCCATTGCAATCCGGTCGTTGTATTTGCGCTTCCAGTAGTCGGTTTCCAACCGTAGTTTGTCTAATTCGACCTGTTGCTTTTCGACCGTCAGGCGAAGGGTTTCGAGTTCATGGCTAACGATTTCGTCGGATTTCGGCTCGATAACCTGCGCCGGGATCGCTTCGTCGGAGAGCAGCACTAAAGGCGATACGCTCAGAACCTGGGCAATCTGGGTCAGCCGCGACAGCGTCAAATCGGTTTTGCCGCGCTCGATGTCGCCGTAGGCCGTTGTCGATAAATTCAGCAGGTCGGCCATGTTTTCCTGCGATAGACCCCGCTGGAGCCGTTCCAGACGTATTTTTTCGGCCGGACCTCGGTTGGCGAAGGAAGCGTTCATGTCAGTAACAACGATAAATTATTAATTAAAACCGACAGGGTTTTTCGGAAGGATAACACAATTTTGTAGCGAAACAATTCTCGAACTTACACCAATCCTAATTGGTTTTCAAACCAGGAATAGAAACCCCATTATGAATTACGAAAAAGAATTCCGCAAATTTGCCGTGCATCATATGGGCCTCAATGGCCTGACCGTCGACGGTTACGTAAACCACACCATCACCAACCACCATCAGGTTGAGAATATGACCCGCTCGGTCATTGAAGAGCGCCCGATGAACTTCCGCGAAGTGGATGTGTTCTCGCGGCTCATGGCCGACCGCATCATCTTTATGGGCCTGCCCGTGGATGACAACATTGCCAACATCATTGTGGCCCAGTTGCTCTTTCTGGAATCGGCTGATCCCAAAAAAGACATTCTGATGTACCTGAACAGTCCCGGCGGTTCGGTTTATGCCGGTCTGGGCATCTACGACACCATGCAATATGTACGGCCCGACGTGGCAACAGTTTGCACCAGCCTGGCCGCGTCGATGGGTGCTGTACTGCTGGCGGGTGGCGCTGCCGGAAAGCGCTCGGCCCTGCCCCACGCCCGAATCATGATTCACCAGCCGTCGGGTGGCGCACAGGGACAGTCGGTCGATATTGAAATTACGGCCCGCGAAATTGTCAAACTCCGCGAAGAGCTGTACGCAATTCTGGCCCTTCATTCTGGAAAAGACATTAAGGAAATCGAAAAAGATTCGGACCGCGACAAATGGATGCGCGCCGAAGAAGCCAAAGAATACGGCCTGATTGATGATGTTTTGCGCCGGGAGAAAGCGTAAAACAGGCGGGTCTGATTTTTGTGAAACACGCGGGAATTGCATTCAGTAATTCCCGCGTGTTTTATTTATTGTGGCTCTATATACTTGGCCTTGTGCCCACCGATTGATAACTTTGCTAATTGCCAACGACTCAGGTGATCCTGAGTCGTTTTTTTTCTCGAAATTGCTTTCCCTAAACCTTGTAACAGATAATTTCATCAAAGCCGGGCGATGCGTATCCCAATAGGCATCACCCGATAAACAACCAGCCTAAGACTCTGCAACCGTTCATGCCACAAATCAGTTGCTCGTTCTGTGGACGACGCAAAAACGAAGTGATGCTGCTCCTGTCGGGCATCGACGCGCACATCTGCAATTACTGCATTGAGCAGGGGCACCAGGTGGTGCTCGAGGAAATGCGCCCCAAACACAGCGAACCCACCGAGGTGAAAATTAATCTTATCAAGCCCGTTGACATGAAACGGCACCTCGACCAGTATGTTGTGGGGCAGGATGACGCCAAAAAATCAATTACTGTTGCCGTTTATAACCACTACAAACGGCTGATGCAGCCCAACACCAACGATGACGTTACGATTGAAAAATCAAATATCATTATGGTTGGTGAAACAGGTACCGGCAAAACGTATCTGGCCCGCTCCATCGCTAAAATTCTTGAAGTTCCCTTTTGTATTGCCGATGCCACGGTCATTACCGAAGCGGGGTATGTGGGCGAAGATGTTGAGACCATTCTGACGCGGTTGTTGCAGGCCGCTGATTACAATGTCGAAGCAGCCGAACGCGGTATCGTGTACATCGACGAGATTGATAAAATTGCCCGCAAGTCCGACAATCCGAGCATCACGCGCGATGTCAGTGGCGAGGGTGTTCAGCAGGCACTGCTTAAACTGCTCGAAGGGTCGGTGGTGAACGTGCCGCCCCAGGGTGGGCGCAAGCACCCCGACCAGCGGCTGATTGCGCTCAACACCGAAAATATTCTGTTTATCTGCGGAGGAGCCTTCGATGGTATAGATCGCCACATTGCCAAGCGGGTCAACACCCGGCCCATCGGGTTTTCGGGCGACCGGCGGCTGAACGATACCTTAGAGAAAGGCCACCTGATGCGCTACATTTCGGCGCTCGATTTGAAATCGTTTGGGTTGATTCCCGAACTTATTGGCCGTTTGCCCGTGCTGACCCACCTCGAGCCCCTCGACCGGGCGGCCCTGATGCAGATTCTGACCGAGCCGAAAAACGCCATCACCAAGCAATATGACAAACTCTTCCGCATGGAAGGCATCACCCTCCACTGGGACCCCAGTGCGCTGAATTACATTGTCGATCAGGCGCTGCAATACGGACTTGGCGCCCGAGGGCTGCGCTCCATTTGTGAGTCGATTATTACCGATGCCATGTTCGAAATGCCTTCGCAAACGGGAATCAGTGAACTGACCGTTAGCCTGGAATATGCCCGTGAAAAATTTGGCAAAACAAGTACCTATCAACTTCGTTCTGTAGCCTGAACCCTAAAGACCTAAAGGTTTTAGAAACCGTTCAGGTCTGAACTTCGCCTGAGATTTAACCGCTTAACCCCGCCCGACTCATCATTTAGTTGGGCGGGGTTTTGTGTGGAAGTGTGATTTTTTTAGTTGGAATCCAACAAACTAAGGAAGTTATGGTTGTTGAGGATGGTAACTTAATGGTTCACTTTTTCTCTCTCGCTATGAATACACTTTCCAAATGCCTTTGCGCCCTGCTTATTGGCACGGCCTTTATGTTGTCATGCAGCCGTCCTGTGGCGTATTTTCAACCCAGTGCGCGGGAGCATTTTGCCGCATCCACAGCGACAACCGCTCCTGCACCCGTTGCGGAAATTTCGGCCCTGGTGGCTGAAACCCCCGCACCAGCCAGTGTAAATTCATCTGTAGGCCAACTACCTGAAGCGACGGTCGCCCTGAATCAATTGGACGCTCTGGTGCATAGCGATAGTAAAGTAGTCGCCCACAAAACAGTTCAGAAGCGCCTGAATCGGGTTCGGAATCTGCTCACGGCTGCATCGGCCAAAACCGAACGCTCGCCCACAGAAATCAGCACGCCCAAAAAAATGAACCTGCTGGAGCGGCTGATGGTCAAAAAGATGAATAAACAAATCAATCGGCAACTCGCACCGGCTAATCCTGAGAAGACAATGATTAGTACGGGCACACTGGCTACGGGCGCGGTATTGGTGATTCTCGGCTTATTGCTCTTGTTGCTGACAACGGGTACGGGTGCCACGGTTGGCCTGATTGCCTTGCTGGCCGGTGCTGTAGTGCTGCTGGTTGGCCTGCTCTAAACAGTTCAGGTTTATTAACTGAGCAAAAGGGATGTAAACGTTCTCGTCTGGTTAATAAATTGAGTGATTGACGGGGACTTTACATGATTTTCAGATTCGTTTACTCGAATTTCAACTATTTTTTAGTTTTTATCCCAACAAACCAATAAAGTTGTAGTTGTTGAGGATGGTTCTCAATCGTTCACTCTAAACTTAATACCATGCACACGTTATCCAAACACCTTTTCACAGTTCTATTCGGCACCGCCCTTATTTCGTCCTGCAGCCGGCCGGTAGCGTATTTCCAGCCAACTGCCCGTGAACAGTTCACATCAGTAAAACCGGCAGCGGAAGCCTCTACTCTTTCTGTTGAAACTACACAACCCGTTGTGGCCCAAACGCCGACTGCCGACGTAGCGCCTGTTTCGAGTCCAGGTATAACGCCAGCACCGGCTGAGCAACTTGCCCAGACCAAACAAGCCATCAGCCAGGTGGAAGCCTACGTACGCAACGATAGTAAACTGGCGTCGAACAAAAAGCTCACCAACCGCATGGCGAAGTTGAGCGGGTTACTGACAACGGCCACTGACAAAGCCGCTATAGCAACCAATGCCGCGTCAGCTAAAAAAATGACGTTTATGGAGCGGACGATGCTCAAAAAAATGGATAAGAAGATCAGGAATCACGTTGCCCCCGAAAAAACCAACGCCATGAACAGCAATGTTCGGCTTGGGTTGATTATTGGCCTTATTGGTCTGTTACTCTGGTTGCTGGGTGGTGGCAGTATCCTGGGTCTTATTGGTCTTATTGGCTTCGTGGTGGGCTTAGTGCTGATTTTGCTGGGTGTTATTAACACATAGTCAATAACCAATACCTAATCTGGTATGAGTCAATTACCCGTTATTTGTCTCATCCATGGCCACGGCGTAGATGCTTCCATTTGGGATAGCGTCTACGCCGATTTGGTTTTGGATTGGCCCGGGCTGGACGGCCCTGTTCTGAAGCCTGATTTTTCACGGCTGACGAATTTTACCACTATCGACGCCTATGCCGATGAGTTATATGTCCGCTTAGAGGCCGAAAATGCCAGAAACGTTGTGCTGGTGGGCCACTCAATGGGCGGCTACATGGCGCTGGCTTTCGCCGAAAAATACCCCGAACGGGTACGGGCATTGGTGCTGTATCATTCGACGGCCACTGCCGATGATGAAAACCGACGGGAAGCGCGTCGGCAGGCTATAAATGGCTTAGAAACCGACGGGTCGGCTCCGTTTATTGAAAAGACAATTCCCAAAATGGTTTCGCCCGCCTACCCACCCGAACAAACGCAGGCATTGGTAGAGCGTTTCCATAATTTACCGGCCAACGCCCTCATTGCAGGTATGAAAGCCATTGCGGCCCGCCCCGACCGAACGGCAATTCTGGGCCATGCTCAATTCCCGGTTCTGCTGGTGCTGGGCCGCGACGATCAACTGATTCCCTACGAAAAAACGGCACAATTAGCCGACCTGTCGGACCAGATTAGTCTTGCCACGATTGAAAAAGCGGGTCATCTGAGTATGGTTGAACAACCCCATAAAGCCATTCAGACGATTCGAACCTTCGTTGAACAATTGTGATGTAAAGGAATTTCTAACCCACAAAAAGGAAGCCCACCCGGCTTCCTTTTTGTGGGTTAGCCCTTTTTAACCTGATATTCCGTAAACTTGCACCTTGTTTTACAATACGATACGGCTGGTCTGAAATTAGCCGTATCGGTTTAGGTTTTAAACCAATGGCTGAGCTTTTTAACGTTTATCCGCTATACGACATTGAGCCGGTCCGGGCGCAGGGTAGTTACCTCTGGGATGCTCACGGCACCCGTTATCTCGATTTGTACGGCGGTCATGCTGTCATTTCAGTTGGGCATACGCACCCGCGCTACGTGCAGGCCCTGACCGACCAATTGAAGCGAATTTCATTTTACTCCAATTCAGTCAAAATTCCGCTGCAACAGGAATTGGCCGATAAGTTGGGCGCCCTGTCCGGCCATTCAGATTACGCCCTGTTTTTGTGCAACTCCGGGGCCGAAGCCAATGAAAATGCGCTGAAACTGGCCTCCTTTCACAATGGCCGGACGAACGTTGTCGCTTTCACCAAATCCTTTCACGGGCGTACTGCCGGGGCCGTTGCCGCGACCGATAATCCGGCCATTGTGGCACCGATCAACTACAACCAGCACGTTACATTTCTGCCCTACAATGATGCCGATGCCACCCGAACGGGAATTACCACCGAGACCTGCGCCGTCATTATTGAAGGCATTCAGGGCGTGGGCGGCATTCAGGTGGCGACTAATGAATTTCTCCAAACGCTCCGCCAACGCTGCAACGAAACCGGCGCGGTCCTGATTCTGGATGGTGTTCAGTGCGGCTATGGGCGGTCGGGTCAGTTTTTCTCGCATCAACTCAGTGGTATCGACGCCGACATCATCTCGATGGCGAAGGGCATGGGCAACGGGTTTCCCATTGGTGGTATTCTAATCTCTCCCAAATTTAAGGCCAGCTACGGGCTGCTCGGTACAACGTTTGGGGGCAATCACTTAGCCTGCACAGCCGCCATTGCGGTGTTAGACATCATGAAGGATGAGGAGTTGATGGAAAATGCCACTCGCATGGGCAATTACCTCATGGACGGTATCCGGCAGATTGGCGGCTACAAAGACCTGCGCGGCCGGGGGCTGATGATTGGCATCGAGTATGACTTTCCGGTCGATTCGCTCCGTAAAACGCTGCTGTTTGAGCATAAGCAGTTTACGGGCGTAGCTGGCAAGAACATCATCCGGCTGTTGCCGTCGCTGGCGATTGGGGTCGATGAAGCAGATATGTTTCTGGATGCGTTGCGGCTGTGTTTAAAGGCAGAGGCTGTTTAGATAAGATTTAAACGCAAAGGGCGCAAAGGTAATCGCAAAGAACGCAATGACAGAAAATGAAGTATCGCGGGTTGTGTTCGACTGTGCGCTGAAAGTTCATAGAACACTTGGCCCCGGATTACTTGAATCAGCTTATGAAGAATGCTTGTTATACGAACTGCTAAACGCTGACCTTTTCGTTGAAAGACAGAAAACGCTCCCTATTGTTTACGAGTCCATAAAATTAGATGCGGGCTACCGGGTAGATCTTATAATTGAGCGAAAACTCATAATAGAACTAAAAGCAGTTGAAGTACTGACTGATGTTCATCTGGCACAGGTAATGACCTACCTGCGATTGTCTGGATGCCGATTAGGATTGCTGGTGAATTTCAATGTGACCCTGCTCAAGAACGGTATGCGTCGTGTAGTTAACAATCTGTAAAAAATCTCTGCGTTCTTTGCGATTACCTTTGCGCCCTTTGCGTTTAAAAAATAATGACTAATTTCCTTTCCCTTGCCGACGTTACTGACCTCGACGCGCTCATCCAGTCTGGCCTTAGCGCCAAAGCCAACCCCTTTGCCGACCAGCACCTCGGCAAAAACAAAACCATTGGGCTGATTTTCTTTAATTCCAGCCTGCGGACCCGTCTGAGTACCCAGAAAGCTGCTCAAAATCTCGGTATGAACGTTATGACCATGAACGTTGGGCAGGATAGCTGGGGACTGGAAATGGAAGAAGGTGTGCTGATGAACGGCGACAAAGCCGAACACGTTCGCGAAGCAGCCGCCGTGATGGGCCGCTATTGTACCATCATCGGCATTCGGGCGTTTGCCGAACTACAGGACCGCAACAAAGACTACCGGGAGCAGGTCATGCACCAGTTTGCCACCTACGCCCGTGTCCCCATCATTAACCTCGAATCAGCGACGCGCCACCCGCTCCAGTCGCTGGCCGACTGCATCACGATTGAAGAAGCCAGGACTGTTAGCCGCCCCAAAGTGGTGCTGACCTGGCTGCCCCATTTTAAACCCCTGCCCCAGGCCGTTGCCAACTCGTTTAGTGAGTGGATGAATGCCCGCTTCAGGTCGGGCGATGTTGAGTTTGTTATTACCCACCCGGAAGGCTACGAACTTGCCCCCGAATTTGTTGGCAACGCCCGCGTGATTCACAAGCAGAATGAGGCCTTTGCGGGTGCTGATTTCATTTACGGCAAAAACTGGTCGTCCTACACCTACTATGGGCAGGTACTCACCCAGGACCCGTCGTGGGCGGTTACGATGGACGATATGCGCCTGACCAATAGCGGTAAATTTATGCACTGCCTGCCCGTTCGGCGTAACCTGAAGGTGGCCGATGCGGTGTTGGATAGCCCCCAATCGCTTGTGATTGAGCAGGCCGCTAACCGCGAATGGTCGGCACAGGCGGTACTGAAAGAAATTTTATTGACTTTATAAGGCTAACACAGAGAAACGGAGATTTTCACGGAGTACACAAAAGTTAAGGTTCTTTTTCCTTTGTGTGCTCCGTGAAAATCTCCATTTCTCTGTGTTTAATTTGTTTAAAATGAACTCACTCATTGTAATCAAGATTGGCGGGAACGTCATCGACGACCCGGCTGCCCTGCAACGTTTTCTAAGGGCTTTTGCCTCAATTCCCGGTTCGAAACTGCTCGTTCACGGCGGTGGTAAAATAGCGACGCAGGTGGCCGAAAAGTTAGGTATTGAAACCAAAATGGTCGAAGGTCGGCGCATTACGGACCAACCCATGCTCGACGTGGTAACGATGGTGTATGGCGGCTTAGTGAACAAGCAGATTGTGGCGAAGCTTCAGGCATTGGACGTTAACGCCATTGGACTGACGGGTGCCGATGGCAGCACGGTTCTGGCCAAAAAACGTCCGGTTAAAGACATCGATTATGGAATGGTAGGCGACATCGAGGAAGTTGATTCGGGCCAGATTCAGTTTTTTCTGCGGCAGGACCTGACCCCCGTCTTTGCCCCAATAACCTACAACGCATCTGGTGAGTTGCTCAACACCAACGCCGATACGATGGCTTCGGCCATTGCGGTAGATATGGGTAAGCACAACGAGGTGAGTCTGATTTACTGTTTCGAGAAGAAAGGCGTATTACGCGACCCGGCCAGCGAAAACAGTGTAATTCGTGAACTCACGCCTGATCTGTACGCTGACTATAAAGCAGCGGGAATCATTAGCAAAGGCATGATTCCGAAACTGGATAATGCCTTTAAGGCGTTGGAAAATGGCGTCTCGAAGGTCATCATCTGCCATGCCGACGAGGTAGCTGAAGCTGTGGGGCAGGGTGCGGGAACGATGTTGAAAAAGTAACGCCGACCGGCCGCGTTACTTCTCGGCCAGCAGATGCGCTACCCGACGCACACCCATAAACCGGCGTTGGTAATAACTCGCGTGCAGGTAATCGTAGCGAACGCCCCCGTTCCAGGCGGAATGAATGAATTTGACGCGGTCGCCAATGACCTCCGTTATCAGGCCAACGTGCCCAATTCGCTGGCCGCCCGCACTATGTCCTTTGAACAAAATTAAGTCGCCGGGTTGGGCGGCTTCTTTCTCAATGGCTTCGCCCACACTGCCCTGGGCCGCACTTGAATGGGGGAGCGAAATGCCAAACTTATTGAAGCAGAAGCGGGTAAAGCCGGAGCAGTCGAAGCCCCGTTTTGTGGTGCCGCCAGAGCGGTAGCGAATGGAAAGATGCTCTTTGGCAAAGCTGATGACCTCTTTCACGAGCGGAATCTGCTCGTAGAAACTTGATTTAGGTGTTACGGTGGGTGATTCAGCTACGGCGGAAATATCAGTCGTTACGGTGGGTACGGTTTGAGCCTGAACGATGCCAAACGAGACAGTACAAACGACTGCCAGGAGCATTTTTCTCGTCATAGAATTGAGGTCAAAGTCAAGTTACACCACTAAAAGTACTGAATGGCTGGCGTTCTACCTACCCGTTGAGGAATATTTTCTACACCTCGCCCACAATTTTTCGTGCCAGATTTTATAAGTTACTGACCGTAAACAAATTAATAAGATGAATTTTCATGCAGATTTTTTAAGAAGCCAGATACGTATGGGCTTGCTGGGTCTTCTCTGAATAAAAAGCGGCTCTGGCAACAACATTATAAAGAATGTTATTGCCAGAGCCGACAAGGGGTGATTCATGCCAACCGGTTTAAAACCAGCCTGCGCCAACAATACGAAATGGCCAGGGAATGGAGACTACGATCAGCAACAGACCCAGCCCGTAGAAAATGCTGACGAAGCGATGTTTGGTTGTTGAATCAGCGGCACGTTTGGCTCGCGAGTAGCCAATAGTGATGAGGATAATGGCAATCAGCATACCTGCCGTATGCTCCACACTATAAAAACGGTACAGTTTTTCGCTCAGCATGCTGAAATTAACTTTCGGGCTGATGAACAGCAGAAGCAAGCCGATCACGAGCTGCGTGTGTACAGAAATGAGCGTAAACAAGTACAATTTGCGGTTGCCATCGGTAAAGCTGTTTCGGCCCTGCCACCGGCCAATGGCCACAATTACCGCAGCAACCAACAGAATAAGGGCTATCCAGCGAAGGCCGGAGTGGGCGTGTACTAATCCAGGATACATAACTTGGTCAGATTAATGAACGAACTGGTTTTTGAAAACAAAGAAACAACCAAACCGCCAACTTACACTGACAATTGCTTGTTTGACCTCTATGATTCTTTACAATACGACCTATAGCGTGGCTGAAGAAGTTGCTGAAGACTGGCTTCGATGGATGAAGCGGTTCTATCTGCCAGCCGCTATGGCGACCGAACTGCCCGTAAGTCACCGGGTCTTGCGCCTGCTCACCGAACTCGACAATGGAGGCATTACCTTTTCCATTCAGCTTGACTTCAGCACGATGGAAGCGTACACGACCTTTCAGGAAATCCATGCCGATGCGTTACGTCACCGTATTCAGCACCGCTTCAGTAATCAGTTTATTTCGTTCGACACGTTGCTGGAGGAAGCTTGAAGGAATGAATAATGGATAATGAATAATGAATAATGAACGCTGGCCATTATTCATTATTCATTCTTTTCCTTCGTTTATCCACTGTCAGCAAAAATGCCGGGAGCAGAATCAGGTTGGAGGCCATGCCCATGAGCAGGGTGATGGACACCAGAATGCCCAGCGCCACCGTGCCCTGAAACGTGGACGCGGCAAAAATGGCGAAGCCTGCAAACAGAATCAGAGCCGTGTAGAACATACTGATGCCCGTATAGCGGATGGTTTCCGAAACGGCCCGGTCCAAACTCATCGTCTTATTGCGGAGTTCGTCGCGGTATTTGGTGATGAAATAAATGGTCCCATCCGAGGAGATACCGAAGGCAATGCTGAAAATCAGGATGGTTGAAGGTTTGAGGTGAATGCCCGCAAAGCCCATAATACCAGCCGTCACGATGAGCGGAACCACACTGGGCAGAATGGCAATCAGACTTAACCGAACGTCGCGCAGGAGAAGGATCAGAATGACCGAAACCAGCACAACGGCCAGCACAGTGCTCTCGGCCAGATTTTTCAGCAGGTAATCGTTCCCCCGCGTGAACACCACACTGTTTCCCGTGATATGGACGTCGTACTGCTCAGCAGCCGCGACGCGCTTACCCGTTGCCCGGTCGATGTTGAAAATAGAATCGGCTTTGGGCTGGAGTTCATTTAACAGTTGCGTGGTGCGAACCGTGCCTACATCGGGCATCTGAAAACTGATGCGGGTGTAGCGGAACGTGCTGTCTAAATACGCCTTAAACGCCAGCCCGCCACCGGCATTCTTGGCGCCTTTTAGCTGGGGCGCATAATTTGCTAACTGGTTCAGTTCCAGCGCACCCGGCAGGGCATAATATTTCGGGTCGCCCCCACGATAGGCCTGGTAAAAAAACTTGATGGCCTCCACTAAGGAGAGTGGTCGCGTAAACTCAGTGTAGTTACTGAATTCGCGCTCCAGCAATTTGATTTTAGTTAAGGTCTGCGGAGTCAGCACGCGACCGGGGCGTTTGGCGTCGACACTCACCTCAAACGGCATCACGCCTTTAAACCGGCTTTCGATAAACTTCAGATCGGTATAGATCGGGTCATTTTTCGGCAAATCATCCACCACATAGCCAATGGGATTAATTTGCAACGCACCCACTACGGAAACGACCGTCACGAGGGCAATGAACGTATAGATGGCCGTTCGGCGGGTGCGTACCAGATGGTTCACCCACGTCAGGAAACCGCTCACGTACTTACGCTCCAGATGACCGCGCTGTTTCGGCGAAGGAACGGGCAGGTAACTGAAAATAATGGGAATCAGAATGAGGGAAACAGCATAGGTGGTCATGATGCCAAAAGCGGCCACTATACCAAATTGCAGCAGGAGTGGACTTCCGGTAAAATAAAATACGAAAAAACCGATACTCGTGGTCACATTGGCAAAGAAGGTCGTTTCGCCAACCTTCTCGGTAGCAATGGTTAAAGCCGTCGTCTGGTTATGCCGTCGGTTAAGTTCCTCGTGGTAGCGATTCAGCAGAAAAATAGCGTTTGGCACGCCAATGACAATAATCAGGGGGGGGATTAAACCCGTCAGCAGGGTAATGTCGTAGCCGAACAGGACAATGTAGCCCGTTGCCCAGATGACGCCCACACCCACCACCGATAATGCGGTTAGCACCACGGTGAGCGAACGGAAGAAATAAAACAGAATCAGGCCCGTCACCAAAAAAGCAAGCCCCATAAACAGGGTCATCTCTTTGCTGACTTTCGCCGTAAACTCGGTGCGGATGAATGGCATCCCCGACATATGCACTGTTCCACCTCGCAATCCATCGGGGCTAAGCAGCGCGTGTCGCCTGCCGAACGAATCGGCCACGGCTTCAACCTGCCGGACGAGTGAAATCCGGTTCCTGGTATTCACGACCTTCTGGTCGAAGGTAATGGCCATCAGGTGCGCCCGTCCGCTGCTGTCGGCTACTAAACCCCGGTAAAAAGGCAGGGCGGCAATTTGGGTGCGGAAACTGTCGACCCCGGCCTGGGTCGTTAATGGGCGCGGTACCAAAGGCCGGATGCGAAACGTATGCGCTGAGTCGTCACGAATGATCGTGTAGAGACTGGCATTGGACACCACATCTTTAATGCCCCCAATGCGCCGGATTTTCTGGCTGAGTGCATACCAGTCATTGAAGAAACCAGGCTGATACATACTATCCGTTTCAATACCCAGCACCATCACGCTGCCGTCCTGTCCAAACCGCGATTTAAAGGCTTCGTAACGCTGATAATCGGGGTCGGTAACGGGCAAAATTTTAGCCAGTTCGTAGGATAGTTTGACCTTACTGGCCTGGTAGCCCATGAACGCCGTACCCAATAACACAACAGCAACTAAAGCGATTCTATTTGTTAAAATAAACGAGGAGATACGGTGCCAGATCATGCCTGATTAACGCAGAATAAGGCCGCAAGGTACGTAAAAACGATGGCCTTTGGGGAATTCAGGGAGCAGACGGGGGCTCACCATAAATTATAGGGTAAAATGAAGGTTTAGTTGGATAATAGTTTGTATTCAGGGGCGAGTTGCCGCGTATCTGCCTAACCTATTTGGTCAGAATAAACAAAACGGCTTATAAGTGGCTTATATTCACAGACTATTGTGTTTCCTTTCTATATATGATTAACTCAGCGACTATGATTTCTCCTACGTTTAATGGACACTCTACGCCCGATGAAGCCGGGCGTGGTGGATCAGATTCAGCCGTTTGGGCGCACAATCCGAAGCATGTCGCTTTCATTGGCGATTATCTGCCCCGGCAGTGTGGTATTGCTACGTTCACATCCGATCTCTACCAATCCTACAACACCTTTATTCCGAAGTCCCGCGCCCTGGTGGTGTCGGTTAACGATACGACGGAGGGCTACGATTACCCCGGCGAGGTTCGGTACGATTTCTACCAGCACGATCAGGAAGCCTATCGGAAAGCCGCCGAATTCCTGAATTCAAAAGATGTTGATGTGGTTTGTCTGCAACACGAATACGGCATCTATGGCGGTTCGGCAGGAAGTTATGTGCTCACCCTGCTGCGTAACCTGACCATGCCCGTTGTCACGACCTTCCATACTATCCTGAAAGACCCGAATGAAGAGCAATTGCTCGTGCTGAAAAGCATTGCCGATTTGTCGTCGCGGGTGATCTGCATGTCGGAGAAAGGACGCGATTTCCTGATCAATATCTACGAAGTTCCCGAATCGAAAATCGACCTGATCCCGCATGGAATCCCCGATATGCCGTTCGTGGATCCGCATTTCTACAAGGATAAATTCGGGATGGAAGGCAAACAAACCCTGCTGACGTTTGGACTGCTGTCGCCCAACAAAGGGATTGAGAACGTAATCCGGGCATTGCCCCGCATTGTCGAACAGCATCCCAACGTGGTGTATATGGTGCTGGGAGCTACCCACCCGAACCTGCTGAAACACGAAGGCGAAGCGTATCGCAACAGCCTTAAGAAATTAGCCGCCGACTGCGGAGTTCGCGACCACATTCGGTTCTACAATCAATTTGTTGAGTTAGACGACCTGCGCGAGTACCTGGGAGCCGCCGACATCTACATTACACCCTACCTGAACCCGGCGCAGATTACGTCGGGAACGCTGTCGTATGCCTTTGGCTGCGGTAAAGCCGTTGTATCGACACCCTACTGGCATGCCGAAGAACTCCTGGCCGATGGCCGGGGTGTGCTGGTGCCTTTTGGTGATTCGGACGCCATAGCTAACGAAGTCGTTAACCTGCTTACCGACGAGCAAATGCGTCATGCCATGCGAAAAAAAGCCTACATGATGGGCCGCGAGATGATCTGGGAGCAGGTTATTCAGGCCTACGCGCATTCATTTGCCAAGGCAAGACACGAACGCATGAGTACCATCAATAGTCAGGTACCCTACACCATGGGCGCTCACAGCAGTGCCGCGTTCAAATTGCCCACCCTTCGGCTCGACCATCTGTTTCGGCTCACCGACTCGACCGGTATTGTCCAGCATGCCCGCCATCACCTCCCTTTTTATGAAGAAGGCTACTGTACCGACGACAACGCCCGTGCCCTGATTCTGGCCCTGATGCTGCAGGAAACCGGGCTGGGCGAACGCAAGCTGGCACAGGCTGCCGATAATTATTGTGCATTTATCAACCATGCCTACGCGGATGACTACCGGCGCTTCCGTAATTTTATGAGCTACGACCGGCGCTGGCTCGAAGAGTTTGGCTCCGACGACAGCACAGGCCGGACTATCTGGGCGCTGGGTGCCTGCATTGGCCGGACAACCGACCGAAATGTGGTGACATGGGCCATGAGTTTGCTGGAAAAAGTGCTGCCTGGTATCGTAAGCATGACATCGCCCCGAGCCTGGGCATTTTCATTGCTGGGTATCTATGAGTACCAGAAAAAATTCAACGACGACCGGTTAGCCAAAACTATTCAGCGCCAACTACTCAATAAACTAATGTTTCGATACACCGAAACATCAACCGACGACTGGCCCTGGTTTGAGAATACACTCAGTTATGATAATGCCGTGCTGGTTCATGCGTTCATCCGATCTGGCGATGAGCGATTTGTACAAACCGGCCTGGCTTCGCTGCGGTGGCTTGTTGATTTGCAAACAGCTAAACTTGGTCATTTTCAGCCCATTGGCTCCAATGGATTTTATACAAAAGGCCAGCCAAGAGCTTTTTTCGATCAGCAGCCACTCGAAGCTCAAAGTACCATGTCGGCCTGTTTGGCAGCTTTCGAGGTGACCGGCAATGATGAATGGCATCGCACGGCTATTCGGATTTTTAAGTGGTTTGCGGGTTTGAACGATTTAGGATTGCCGCTCTACGATCAGCAGACTGGCGGTTGCCGCGATGGGTTGCATATCGACCGGGTTAATCAGAATCAGGGAGCTGAATCGACGCTGTCGTATCTGCTGGCGTTGGCTGAGTTGTATACCGTACAGAAAAAACGCCCGGATGCAAAGCCGGTTAATGTGGCCATGCCAAGCTTAATGGCAGGGTGATTTCGGCCTTGTAAAGTTATAAAGTTGTCGAGTTGCCAGGCAATATGCCGGAGCAACTCGACAACTTTATAACTTTACAGGTGTGAACTCTACAACTTGAATTTGATGAGCCTAAAAGCCACCCGCACCGGTATCGTGTTGCGGCCCGACCCCACTCGTGTTTTATTTCGTCCGTTTGAACTGGGCACCACCCGCACCCTGAAAACCATTGCGCGGGTAGGCAGCATGACCGATCAGGAAGCCGACGATAAACTTGATGAAGTCATTCGTGAATTCGGCGGGCGGCACTATAAACTCGAACGGTTTCTGCTGCAGCGGTTCGAACAGATTAAGTCGCAGTTGCTGACCGACGAACCCCTCACCAAAGAGCGCAAGCTGTTGCTGGGCGCTTACTTCACGATGGAATATTCGCTCGAATCAGCCGCGCTGTTCAACCCATCTATGATCTGGCACCCCGACCAGACGAATGTGCCACCCGGCTATAAACGCTTCATTCTCAGTTTGCGGGCCACCGGTGAAGGACACGTTTCGTCGATCTCGTTTCGGATGGGCTACATTGATGAGACGGGTAAGATTGTACTGCGGAAACCATCCCGTTATGTAACGGCTCCGGACGTAGTTCAGAATCATCGGTTCGAGCGGGTACAGTTTGAGCGTAAACTGTATGAACTTCGGTTGGAAAACAGCATTCAGGAAAAGATGATGGTGGGCCTCGGCGATGAGTTTAGCTTAGCCGAACTCGAAGCGCAGATAAAACGGGTGTCGGCGCAGTATCGCTACAACGCCGAGTACGAAACCATCGCCAGTGGCCTGCTGGCACTGGCAAAATCGAACTACGAAATTCACTTTGAAGACGACCAGAGTTTAGACGAGCGGTGCATCTTTCCGACTTCGCCCAACGAAACCAATGGCATCGAAGACGCTCGCTTCGTGCAGTTTACCGACGATAATGGGGATATAGTTTATTATGCTACCTACACCGCCTATAACGGGCGCGTAACCTTCCCACAATTGGTCGAAACCAGAGATTTTACGCATTTCAGTGTCAGCACTCTCAACGGAGCCGAGGTTTCCAACAAAGGCATGGCCATGTTCCCGCGTAAGATCGGGGGCAAATACGCCATGATCTCGCGGCAGGATGGTGAGAATATTTACCTGATGTACTCCGATGACCTTTATTTCTGGCAGACCAAAGAACTGCTTCTTAAACCGACCTATCACTGGGAATACGTGCAGCTTGGCAACTGTGGTTCACCCATCGAAACCGAAGCGGGCTGGCTGGTCCTGAGCCACGGGGTTGGCCCGATGCGAAAATATGCCATCGGGGCATTTCTGCTCGATCTCAACGATCCCGGCAAAGTGATTGGCCGGACTAAAGAACCTATTTTAAGTCCCGACGAAAACGAGCGTGAGGGCTACGTACCGAATGTGGTCTATAGCTGCGGTGGCCTGATTAACAATGGCGAGCTGATTATTCCCTACGCCATGGCCGACTACGCCAGTAGTTTTGCAACAGTAAACGTAAATGAACTCTTAGCCGAACTAACAGGTCAGAAAAATCTGGAAACAGTGGCTACCGGGCAGGCAGGGTAGCGGCTCTTCTGCAAACCGCACCCGGCCCAAGCCTGGTATAGATAAAAAAATAAGCATAAAAATTATTAGTCAACAAATAATTGCTTAGCGAATAATACTTATTCGTTAACATACTGTTAATAAAATATTATACGTGTATTCAAAAAATTAGGAGTAATAAATACTGTAAATCAACTGTGCCAACCACAAAGGCAAAATATTGTTTGCATACTTAAAGAACATCTCTCCCTAAAACTGAGTAATTACGGGCTGTAACCAAACATTATTTGTTGAATTAAGTATTGTATATTTGATAAAGCGTTATGCTTGCATATCACTTCTTAACTTAAACTATCGTTATGTGTAAATTTCTACTAACACAGCTCATGCTGTGTTTATTCGCTATTCCATTGCTGGCTCAGGACCGGGTCATCACTGGAACCATCACTTCTTCGGAAGACAGCTCTCCGCTACCGGGGGTTAACATCTCGGTAAAAGGCACAACACGCGGAACGACAACTGACGGGAATGGTACCTACAGTTTGAGTGTACCCAGTAATGCCAACGCCGTAATTTATTCCTTTATTGGGTTTGTTCGGCAGGAGGTGCCCATTGGGAATCAATCGGTTGTCGACGTAAAATTAATTCCTGACGCATCGCAGTTGCAGGAAGTCGTCGTGACGGCGCTGGGTATCTCGCGCGACAAAAAAGCGCTCAACTACTCGGTTCAGGAAGTTAAAGCTGATAAGCTGAACTTCGCCCGCGACCAGAACGTCGGAAACGCACTTGCCGGCAAAGTAGCGGGTGTACAGATCCTGGGTCAGTCGGGCGCTAAATTCGGTAACCCGAACATCCGTATTCGGGGGGTCAATTCCCTGACCGGTAGCGATCCGCTGTATATTGTCGATGGCACACCAACCGACATCAGTCAGGTGAACATGGACGATGTTGACAACCTGACGGTGCTGAAAGGCCCCTCGGCAACAGCATTATATGGTAACCGGGCTTCGGCGGGCGTTATCGTGATCACTACCAAACGGGCAAAAGCAGGCGAAACCCGGCTGGACATCAACCACAGCACCACCATCGACCAGGTGGCCCTGTTGCCGCAGTACCAGAACGAATATGGTGGTGGTTATGAGCAGGCATTTGAGACGTTTGCGTTCGATCCTAAACTTCACCCGGCGGCCTGGTCTGCCTTCAACGGGCAACGGATTCTGGATTATTCGGCCGACGAAAGTTGGGGTCCTAAATTAGATGGTCAGCCACACCGGTCAGCCGCTTCGTGGCAGCCGGGTCCGGGTTTTGGTCAGTTGACACCCTACGAAGCCCAGCCAAACAACGTGCGGGACTTCTTTGAGAAACCCATCAGCAACAACACCAACATTGCGTTCTCGCGGGGTACCGATGATTTTCAGAGCCGGATTTCCTACACGCACATCATCAACAATGGGATTATTCCTAACTCATCGCAGAGCCGGGATTACATCAGCAGTAAAAACACAATTCGGTTTGCCCAAAAGTTGACGTCGAACCTGAACATCAACTATACCTCGACGCGCACCATTAACCAGCCTGCCGACCGGTACGGATCGAGTGGTGGTACAACGCCCCAGAACAGTCCGATTGGCATTAGCAATACCACCCTGAACGGCTACAATCAAACAATTGGTTCGTTTAATCAGTGGTTTCAGCGGCAGATACGCATCGAAGACCTGCGCGATTACAAAAATCCCGATGGCACCTTCCGGAGCTGGAACATTGGCGGGCCAACAGACTCCCGGCCAAAATATTGGGACAGCCCTTACACGCAAGCCTACGAAAATACCAACACCAACCGCAGCACGCGTCTGTTCGGGGATATTGGCCTGTCGTACCAGTTTTTGCCTTCGCTTAAGGCATCAGCTACCGTTCGCCGGGACCAGACGAACTTCTATCAGGAAGCCCGGATTGCCAATGGCACGCTGAACGCGGGTGGCCTGGGAGCCTTCTCGACGCTGGGCGCCAACGCGGTTGAAAACAACTACGAAGTGCTGGTTAATTATAATCAGGATATCAGAGACCTGTCCATTGTGGCCAATGCCGGTGGAAACGTTCGCTATAATCGTTCGGATGCTCTCTTCCAGGCAACGGTGGGCGGGCTTTCGGCACCGGGTTTCTACAACATCGCTGGCTCCGTGGGTCGCCCGCTGTCGAACAATTACCTATATGAGCGCCAGGTCAACAGCGTATTTGGTAACGTAAGTCTTGGCTTCCGCGATTTTGTTTTTGTGGAAGCGTCTATCCGGAACGACTGGTCATCGACCCTGCCGGCTGGCAATAACTCGTACCTGTATCCGTCGGTGTCGGCAGGCTTGATTTTCACCGAATTTATTCCAAAAAACAACGTATTGTCGTATGGTAAAATTCGGGCAGGCTATGCCCAGGTTGGTACGGATGTAGGCCCCTATCAAACGTCATTGGCCTATGCTACCGGTACGTCTTATGGCAACAACTCAACGTCGTTCCTGCCGGGTACGCTGCCAAACACAAACCTGCTGCCCGGTCTGTCGTCATCCTATGAAGGCGGCATCGACATGCGGTTCCTGGGTAATCGGCTGGGCTTTGAATTCACGGCTTACCAGAATGACAATAAAAACCAGATTATTCCGCTGCCGGTGGCTCCAACGAGTGGCTATCTTAACGCAGTTGTCAACGCCGGTCTAATTCAAACCAGTGGCCTTGAACTGCACATTTACGCCAGCCCCATCAAGAACCCGAACGGCTTCACCTGGGAGTTCGACATCAATGCTGACCGTAACCGCACGAAAGTGGTTAACCTGATTGAAGGACAGGACAACTACCTGATCGACGGGCCACAGTGGCGCACCCTCACCCTGAACGCACGTAAAGGAGAGGATTGGGGCTTGCTAACGGGCCAGGGTATCAAGAAAGATGCAAACGGAAAGAATTTGATTTACAGTTCGGGAGCCAATGCAGGGCTGTATGTGAAAGAAGATAACGTTAAGCTGGGTTCGGTACTGCCCAAATTCAAAGGAGGCCTGCTGAACACGTTTACCTACAAAAACCTGTCATTGCGGGTCAATACGGACTTCGTAGTTGGGGGAAAATTCTTCTCGACCACCAAAATGTTTAATGCTGGTTCGGGCCTGGCGGCTGAAACGGCTGGTCTGAACGAACTCGGTAAGCCAGTACGCGACGATCCAGCCACGGGCGGTGGTGTTCTGCTCGATGGCGTGACAGAAGATGGCAAACAGAACACGATTCGGGTAGATGCCCAGAATCTATATGAAGGCTGGTTGTTTGCCCTCAACGAGCGTTGGATTTATGACAAAACCTACGTTAAACTGCGCGAAGTAGCTATCGGTTTCAATTTTCCAAAACGGATGCTGGGCAACTGGGCTAAATCGGCGAACATTTCGTTCATCGCCCGTAATCCGGTGCTGATCTACAGTGCTGTTGGTGGAGGCATCGACATCTCCGAGTCGGAAACGATCTGGTACGAAGGGGGTCAGTTACCGCCGGTTCGCTCGTTTGGGGTTAACCTTCGATTAGGCTTCTAAATTGATAGATAAAGAGGACTATTTGCCGGGTAAATACGTTTACTATACAGACAAATCGCTCTCTATACATCACTTTCATAAACAACTTTGTCACGAATGAAAAACCATACAATTGCCCTGTTCGCTGGTCTGCTGATCACGACAGTTGCCTGTAATGATTTTGGGAACATAAATGTTAATCCCAACAATCCATCGGCGCCTAACACGGCCAGTTTGTTCACGGGGGCCATCCGAAACGTAGGCACAATTAACAACCAGGTTGGTCCAGGCGCGTTTAATAGTGCTCCCGCGCTGTATGTTCAGCAATTATCTGATATAACGTATATTGAGGAGTCCCGCTACAAAACAGTCAACTTCACCTATAATGGATTGTATACAGGGCCGCTGAATAATCTTCAGCAGATCATCGACCTGAACACTAATGAAGCGACGAAGCTTGCCTCATCCTCCAACGGGTCGAATGCGAACCAGATTGCTGCGGCACGTATTCTAAAAGCCTATTTCTTTCAGTTTATTACGGACCGTTGGGGCGACGTGCCCTACACGCAGGCACTCAAGGGAAGCACTAATTTCTCGCCCACTTTCGATAAGCAACAGGACATCTACAATGACCTGTTTAAAGAATGGAAGGAGGCCGCTGCTCAGTTTGATGGCGGTAAGGCTGTTGTAGGCGACGTTCTGCTGAATGGGGATGCAACCCGCTATAAGAAGTTCGCTAATTCACTGCGGTTAATTGCGGCTTTGCGGTTATCAAAAGTAGACCCGGCCAAAGGCAAAACGGAGTTTAATGCGGCCCTGACCGATGGCGTATTTACAGCCAACAGCGATAACGTGCAGTATAAGTACTTAGCGGACGCTAACAATCAAAATGCACTTTATGATAACTACACAGTCTCAAATCGAAAAGACTTTGGCGTTAGCAACACATTCGTGGACTTCCTGAAAAAGGTGGGTGATCCGCGTTTGCCATATCTGGCAACTACCAATCAGAAAGGCGAATACGTTGGCGTTCCCTATGCTGTTTTCCCCTCACCAGGCAAAGCGCAGGATTTTTCGCTGGCAGGCAATATGTTGACTCAGCAAAGTTCGCCTGTCAATGTGTTGACCTATGCTGAAATACTGTTTGCCCAAGCCGAAGCGGCCAAATTAGGCTGGACAACCGGTGATGCTAAAATGCTGTATGAAACAGCCGTTAAAGCGTCTCTCCAGCAATGGATGGGCAGCGGCTATACGGAAGCGGCCTACACAACCTATATTGCCAAGCCAGACGTAGCCTATACGGATGCAACCGCTCTTGAAAAAATTGGCAACCAACGCTGGATTGCCTTGTTTGCTCAGGGAACGGAAGCCTGGAACGAATGGCGCCGGACGGGCTATCCTGTTTTGAAACCAGCCGCTAACCCCCTGAATGGCGGCACGGCTATCCCCCGCCGGTTAGCGTATCCGGTAACGGAAACAACGCTGAATGCGAAAAACTATGCTGAGGTAACAGCCCGGCAAGGGAAAGACGATCAGTACACCCGTGTTTGGTGGGATAAACAATAAATCAGGTTATAGGCTCAAAAAGGCCCGGTTTGAAAAAGCCGGGCCTTTTTTGTCGTAAAAAAAGCGGACCGATAGCATCGGCCCGCTTTCTGCATTACGCTTTATCCAACTATTAAGTGCAATCGTTTAGTAAACCTGTTTGTGCTGATAAGACAAGGTACCTTCGGGCATCTCCACAGAAAACGTGCTAACAAACACCTTACCCAAGTTACCAACAGATTTAGGTGAGAAAGTAAGCAGTAATCTTTGTGGAATCATAGTTTATCTACATCAAAGTATATTTTTCGGTAGCTATATTGATTATGCGGTAGATGAACCAGCCTGTAAAGTCTCAAACTTTTTAGCGAAAACCGAGTTAATCTATACAATCAATCGGCTCAACCCATGAAAGACGAAAAAGACGCAGAACGCGATGACGCGCAGATAACCGGTCGTAGTGAAGGGCCATTCGGGACCGATGACACCGATATAGACCGGCCAATCGAAGACAATAAAAATAACGTTGAGCAGGAAAATTCGGCCAACGGTCTCGACAGCCTGCAGGTACGGGGTGGGCAGGATGGACGGAACAATCGGGGTGTTGCCAGCACCGATATGGACAGCAAAAACGGTGTACTCCGCATGGGTGATATGGACAACAGCACGATGGAAGTAACTCAGGAAGGGCTGGAATCGGCCGTGGCCGACGGAAAGAAAACAAACACGACCATGGTCGACGTAACCACGAGCGGCCCCGATGATTACGGTTCTGCCGACAAAGTGCCGGTTCCGAACGCGCAAAAGGCCGCTAAAGAGCAGAATGCTGACAGTGAGAAAGCGGATGATTCTGAGGATGCCCAGAAAGAACGCGAAGAGGACATTGCCGAGACAGGCACTGACCTGAAAAACAAACCAACGTATTGATAAATAGGGCGTGTTGACAGTTAGGTAAAGTTAGCCAAGCGTTTCATCTTTGCACCATGCGCCGTTATGAAATTACCGACCAGCAGTGGGAACGAATCGCCCATCTACTCCCAGGCCGAGTGGGCCACGTGGGTCAATCAGCAAAAGATAATCGGCTGTTTATCAATGCTGTTCTGTG
>NZ_BAAGTT010000030.1:0-44313 GCF_054781775.1 Spirosoma areae
CATCAGCGTCGGTTAAGGGTGGATTATGAACGTTCGGTAAAGGTCTCCGAAGCGATGATCCAACTGGCAATGATTCGTATTATGATTCGACGTTTTTAATTTTTAGACAGCCTCTAAGACTATGTATCTTAAAAACCTCGTTTGGAAAAAAGTCTTCTTTTGTCTGATTAAGGCAACAATACGCTCATCGTTCGGCTTATCTAAACAATTGATAATGTGCTGCTCTGCCAGCGAAAACACTGACATTAAACGACTTTGGAATAGTGCGGACACTTCCTCCTCACTGTATTCTTTATTCATAGACTATGGAGATAGATTTGAACATCCTCGTCTTCAAAGGATCCGAGGTAATGTTCGGTCGAGCGACCTTGTGTGTGGCCAATTTGCTGACCAATCATCGCAACCGGCGCACCGCTACGGAGTAAAGTAGTAGCAAAGCTGTGACGAGCTGTGTACGTCACCAAATCACCCTCAACTTCTAGCTTTTCGCCTATCCGGCGCATCCATTTGTTAGTCTGCTTCACCACTTGACCGATTATATCTTTTTCTCGTTTTACTGTTTCCGCACCATTTAGAAAAGGAAATATATACTGATCGGGGTCGTGTTGTTGGTTAGCGTATCGGTTAATTATAGCCCATGTTTCTGTTCGTAATGTTACTCTGATGGGAGTACGGTCGCCTTTACGGGTTAGCTTTGTCTTTTGTCTGACAAAGAAAAAACAGTTGGCTGACTCATCTATATCACGCCATCGTAAACGGCATAAGTCGGCCATATTTAAGCCACTTGAATAATAAGTGAAAAGCCAGAGGTCATGTGCTCGTTGCTCACTGCTGTCCGATTGAGGTCGATAAGATTTAATTTTATCTAAATCAATCTTAGGTAACGCCTTTTTGGGAGTACGACCAGCCGGAATAACGTATCGGTTACGCCCGAAGGGATACTCTTGGATTGAGATAATGCCTTTGTCCTTTGCTTGGTTAAATACCGCCCGTAGGTGTCTGCAATAGATACCTACCGTCGTCAACGAGGCCGGTTGGGATAATCCATTTGAGCTTTGTGATGCTTTTCCCTCATGTAACATCCAGGATTCATATCTGCTCAAAAAATCGGCATTTATTTGCTTAAACTGCAAAGATATCTGCTCTAACGTTGGTTGTTTAGGTAGTATTGGTAAGCTCATACGCCGGCGTTCTATATCAGATAACTGATTAATAAACCGTAGTAACGATTTTGCCACAAGGCCGTATAAACTGGCAGTTCCAACGCGTTTTTGTTCCTGCATTGATTCTTGCCTACGAAGTAGCGATTGAATCACATCATCGCGATCAGCATGGTGTAATTCCTCTTTGCCATAATTGGCGAACTTGTCTTTGAATGTATCAAAAGTAAAGTTTGGTCCTAATTGCTCAACTACGTTGCGAGCCTTACCTAACCAGCCCTCTATATAGCCGTTAAGCGAGTCTTTAAATCCGTAAAGACTACGATGCAGATTGATAAAGTTATCATCTTTGATGCGATTATCTAAATCACTTTTCATTCTGTCAAGGCGTTGCCAGTCAGAACGAGTAACTTTAATGCCAGTTGTGAAGAATCGTTTTTCCCGCTGATGGGTCACTCTAATTTTGATGATACCGAGGTTAACATCCTGAACTTTCTTTTGGTCGAATACCAGGGCAATTGTTACCTTTTGCATAAGCTATTTATTAATTTAGGGACACCACAAGGGACACCACAAAAATAACGAATAGACCATAAATAGCAATAAAACCAAGCTTTCTCTTATTTATAAACTACTGATATTCAGCAATTTTGCCTGAAATACAAAAACAGCTATAAGGACATCTATACGAGTACTTATGACTGTTAATCAGAGGGTCGCTGGTTCGAGCCCAGCTTCGGGAGCCTGATAATCAAATAGTTACGCTCTAATTTTTCGTAACTCCCTTATCAACAGGTTTTATTTACCACAGGCCGCTACCCCATAGCGGCCTGTTTTTGTGTTATCGCAACCCCGCCCCTGAGTCCCAGCACCTTATTTCCCGCTATTTCCGCGCTGCAAACCCCCTCGACTCCCCATTTGTAGCGGAAATCTTTTGTACACCAACTATTCAACAAAAATATATAAAATCATATGATGTTAACAAATTCCTGAATGAGTAACCTTTGCGGCTTTTTTTATCGCCAATAGTGGCTATATTTTTTCCTTGTTAGTAATGATTACCAAAAAAGAATGCCTATTAGTGTCCGATTTACGGTTCGTAAGAACTATAACCTGCTCTTAGCCAGACTTAGTGTAGACGGAATAGAGGGTTCCCTGTTCTCGCCCGTAGTCAAGGGCAAGCCCGCGTTAGTTGTTGGTGGCGTGTGGACCCAGAAGCAACAGAAACGAACGGATCGCAATCAGGAAGCTACCGACTTCAATAAATTGCTTCGCCAGATTGTCACCGACCTTGAAACGATTTGCGACCGGCAGCGTGACGCGGGCTACGAACCGACACCCAAAACCGTTCAGCGCGAATACCAGACCGGCGAGACGCCCGAATCCCTCCTACCGGCCAAACCCGCCAAACCAGAAAATACCCTCCTCGATACGTACCGGGCGCAACTCATTACCCTCCACAGTTACAGGGGCACCGAAAACCAGCTATCTCCGAGTACCATCGAAAAATGGGCCTATGGACTTACCTATTTGGAAGCTTATCTCAAGGAGAAGGGACAAACCAACCTGAGAAGCGATCAGGTTAGCGTGGGTTGGGCCAAAGACTACCACGTTCATTTGATGAAGGCTGGCCCTATGTCAGCCGACAGCGCCACCCGCTACGTCAAGCGAATCAGCGATTCCCTCGATAGTCTCGTCGATTACCGAACCCTTCCGTTTAATCCCATTGCGGGCTATAAGTTCGGCCGAAGCAAAACCAAAGACGTGTATTTTCTCGAAAAACCCCACCTCGAAAAATTCTGGAAACTCGACAATCGGGGCAAGGCCGGTGAATGTATCTGGTGGATGGGCCTGATCTTCCTGACTGGCTTAGACTATCCTGATGCGGTTCGCTACGTTCGGAACCGCAGCGACTATGACCGGCCTGGCAATAGCAAACCCAGCATTCTGATCCGGCGCAACAAAACACCTCATGCCGAGTGCCGTATTCCCGTCTGGCCCGAACTAACCGCGTTGCTTCAATTCGTGCCACCCGGTGAGCCACCCGAACCCGAAGAAATTAACGACTACATGAAGGGCGTCGAGGTGCTGATCAACTTTCCACACCGGCTTACCTGCAAGATTGGTCGGAAAACAGCCGGGTACATTTTTCTGATGCGTGGCTACACCATACGCGCCGTTTCGCGAATCCTGGGTCATTCGAGCATCGCTGTAACCGAACGCTATTACGTCAAGGTCACGTCCGAATTAGTTGATCAGGAGACCGAAGCCCTTTAATCCGCTATTTTTTTGCAGCTCTTGTACATAATTATGTACAAGCCTTGATATGTGTGTCATTCCCCCGGTCCGACTCTCCTATTTTGGGGGAAAACCGGGGGAAAATGACCACAATTCGGGCGATAATAGCCGCTTTTCTGGATTTCGAGGGGATTAATAAAGCGTACATTGCCGAGCAATTATACGGCAAGCGAGGGCCGACATGGACATCTAAGTTGCGAAGGAAGCACCTCGGCATTGAGGGACGGAGCTTTACGGATGCCGAGATTGACCGGCTTATGCAAATACGAAAGGAGTTCCATCAAAAGTTGTTGTAATCAATTTTTTCGTACATAATTATGTACTACATAAGCTAAAATAAAAACTCATATGATTAGAACACCCAGTATCTCATCCCACCGGGTTGTATGCAGAAGGGCCTCCGGCCCGTAGTGAACTCTTGAGCGAGTCGACTCCGAGCCGGAGGCCCTTCTGCATCTAAGCACTGGACTTTGTCAGGTGGCAACGACCGCAGTGAGAAAACGTTTAGTAGATAGTGTCGAAGAGCGTATAGGTGCCCAGAGTGAAACCAGAAGCGCCCGCTCCATGACCGGCCCCTTTCAGGGTTATCAGTTCAACGTTTGTCGCACCAAGGCTCCTCATGGCATCATACGCATTTTTCGAATTGAAGTAAGGCACTACTTCGTCGGCATCGCCATGATACAACTGCGTGGGGGTCCGGGGTTTCCAGTCGTGAATGTCATTATCCTCTATAGCCGCTATAAAGGCCTTGTCGGTCCCGCTATTAACGCCCCTCTTGAACGTATCGGTAAGAATCGTATTCAAGCTGACCCTGATTATTGCCTCTTTGCCCTGGGCAGCGATTTGGGTAGCATAAGGCTCCTTAAAGTAGTACGACATTGGTCGATTCAGCCCATAAACCCGGTCATAGGTCAATAATGTCCAGATATAAAGCCTATTGATGCCGGGGTCAGGAAGCGATGGTTTATTAATGATTTGATTCATAAAGGCCGGTTTGTCGTAGGCCCCAGCTCCACAACTCGACGCTACTAAATTAAATTCGCTGCCGGTTTCTTCTTCAATTTTTTTCTGTAAAGCCAGGGTGGCATAACCCCCTTCCGAATAACCCGCAATGAACAGCCGCTTGTCCCAATTCATATTTTGGGCACTCATAAACTCGCGGGCAGCCCGCAGCATATCGAGCGATACGGTAGCTAAGCCATTGCGATTCTCATAGGCATGCTGGAGGTTTTTTGAGACTCCATACCCAATATAATCCGCAGCGGCAACAATGTATCCCTGCGAGGCAAATGCTGACCCATAGTTGTAGGCATCACTGCTCGGCTTGTAGTACGACGGCGCATCATTGTCGCTTATGATTGTGCCATGTTGTGTGCTTAACAGGGGTAAGGGCGTTGTTAATTTAGGCACAAGCAAGGCACCCGATGCTTTGACAGCTTTCCCATCTGTATCGGTCGTATTGTATTCCAGCCGGTAGACTTTGATAGCATATTGAACGAAGGGCAGGTACTTGACGCTTGCCCCTGTAAACCGGGTACGCAACTGTGCGGCTGAATACTCGCCAATGAGCGAACCGCTAACTAATGTTGCGGCCTGGGTTGACCGTGCGCCATTTGGTACGGTAATCTCAGTTGGGACAGGCTCATTGGTTTCCGACGTTTTGCAACTGACCGGTGCTATAAGTAACGTGCAGCCAGTAAATAGGGATACAAGAGTTGACTTGATGGGTAACATCATGAGGGGGTGAGTTAAGTAAGTTACGTGAGTTTATTGTTTTAAAGGGTTGTTTTCTTAGTATTTGTATACTATCTGCTCAACAACCAAAAAAATCAAGAAGTGAATAGTAGTCACTTATTCAGCTACTTATTAATATTTTTTACAAAGGTAAGCAAACTCAACCAACCGTTTAATAAATAAATTATTATTATATTTAAAATTTACATTAACTAATTAAGTTTTTTTAGGATATATTTTACATTAATAATATACTTATGATTTATAGAAGAATTAGTAAAACTTTATCCAGATTTCGTATTTAGATAGAGAGGCCTGTTCAAACGCATATAGCTTCTTAGCGATATAGAAACTTCTCGAAAGTCAGCGGTTGTCCTGCTACTGTCAATGCGTCAAATAATAGCCCGGTTCAAAATTGAACTGGGCTATTATTTTGTTTTTAATAAGATTGCTCAGAACCGACGAACAATTAGCACCACCACACCCACACAGAACCCGGCAAACCCGGCCAGCGTGATTCGGTATCTGTAGCGACTGTGCCGGAGCCGACGAACGGTCAGGATGAGCAGGCAGACGGTGATAATGAGCATAGATTGCGTAGCGGAGGTGTGAACGTGGTGGTTCATAAAATGATAATCTGTTGATTGTTAAGTATTTAAGGATTAATACTTTTCCATATATTTTTTAAGTTCACTAAGAATTGGCAAGATTTTGGCTATTGTTGTAGGCTTAAACCACCCCATCAATGGTCGACCCTGAAAATACCGATCTGCTCAAAGAGTACATCATGACGCTACTGGCCACTGAAGAGGTGTTTCCCGGTATTCCACACCGTCAATGGGGCAACGAGTTTACTAAAACCGAACTACAAGCTATTTACTCTGGCCTGAAATTTGTGCTCGAAGAGGCCAATCGAAAAACCCATAAAGAGCTACTCAAGGAGTTCATCAAGATCGATGAACCGAATATGCAACTGCGTTGGTTTTTGCACAACCACTGGGAGGACATTGTGAAGTTAATGACGAAAGAAGCTAAGTAAGTGATTGGACGCAGCGTGATACAAGTAGTTCCATCGTCGGCGGTGGGTTGGCATTCCCGATTTGCTTCTGACGTTGCTCCTTATTGCCCAAAATCTGGTAATCGACCGGGAACCCTTGCGCCCTGGCTGTTTCGCTCGGCTGAAGCATCCGAAAATAACAGTCCTCAATGTTTGGCCGTCCGTCGATTAAGGCGATGCTATCCCGCGTCGGTATGGTTGAGGTCGGCTCATACGCGTGGCTCGCCTGATCCTGACCGTGATAGGGTGCCAGAATCAAACTACTGTGTCCTGTCGTCATAACCGTATCGGTCGGCTCGGTGGTTGGTTTGGCTCTGGCCGAGCCGTGAATCGGCACAATCAGCGACATACTGTTTCCCTGTCCAGTAATCGTAGGCAGCGAATCGGTCATCTCACGCGCGGGGGTCGTTTTTCGATTCGGCACGATGAACGAACCCAATGGAGCGAGTAGCATTTCCTGACTTGCCGTTGTCTGGGTGTGCATGATGTCGGTCAAGGCCCGAGACGGTGAACAAGCCCGATTCGCGACCAAAAACGGTTGAGGACTGACCAAATTCATATCAATACCTGTTGTCTGGGTTGGCATTGCATCGGTCAAACTTTTCGTTCTATCGCCAGCGGAATGCGTAAACGAGGATTGAAACAGGAATGGCGCAAAAAGGTAGCTGCTGTATCCCGTCGATTGCGTGTTGAGCGGGTCGGTTTCGGCTCCCCGAATGCGACTTTCTAAACTACCGTGCTGGTTTCGCTGGTCCAGAATCGTCGGTTGGTTGCCGAATTTGTCAAGGCCGAATTGAATACGCTTGAGGGTATTTGGCGTAAGCGGTTTTTTCTTAAACAAATGCCGGTCGCCAATCCGAATCATTGGGTAAGTCAGGTCGAGGGCGTTGAGTGCAGCATAGTAAAACGGCACGACGGGAGCGGCACAAACCGAGCAACGGTAGATGTACTGAGTTTTGTACTTACCGGCCCGGCGTCCGTTTTTCCACGTTTGCACGGCTTCGACGGTTCCGCAGCGAGGGCAGGGCGCTTTCGGCCTGATGTCGAGGTCGGGTTTCTTATTGCCCTTTTTCCAGAAAACAATATAAATCCGGTCGCGGCTCTGGGGAGCAAACCCGGTGATTCCCTCGCCATGTGCGAACATCGCATTCATGTAGACGCATTCGTGTAAATAACCGAGTGCGTGCATGGCTTTCAGCCAGGCGTCGAACATGACCCACATCCGCACATCGACCACGTTTTCCACGATGACGTTCTCGTATTTGTGAACCTCAGCAAAGCGGGGAACGTCCCACATGGTTGCGCGACTCCGAACCGCCGAGGCATCGAATGCCTTATTTTGAAAGATGTCCTGTTGGTGGAGGTTCTTTCGCTTTTGTCCCTTGGCCAGACTGTGATTGGTACACTCAGGCGACGCGATAAGCATCGTCGTTCGCTGATAGCGGGCGGGATGCGTTTCGGAGATGTCGGCGCAATCGTGATGCGTGTCGGGATGGTTCGTGTTGTGCGTTTCAATGGCGAGTTTCCAGTGATTGAGGGCATATTGAACGTGAACACCGGCCACTTTGCGAGCACCCTGTGAACTGCCACCCATGCCGCAAAACATATCTTTTATGGTAATCATACTTGTACGAGTTTCGTTTTATAAATCCATTGTTTCCGCTCCTCCAGACTCTCTGCCACAGCCAGCCACGCGGCTTGTTCATCAAGGGTTGCGCCCAGCAGATCGAGCGCATGAAAATAGACCGGGCGTTTGTTGCTGACTACGCCGTCCGCATCGGGTGGGTAGGTGAAGGTGTAGTAGTTCGTCGTGCCGATCCGGGCATCGAATAGCCAGGTCATGACGTGAGCGGTATCGGTGGGCAGATACACAGGCGTACCGCGCTGGAGGGTGTTGAGTTCGTCGGTCGTCATTGCTCGTTCCGGTTGGGCGGTTTTTGGTTCATCGGTCAACAGAGTAAGCCCGTTCACGCTTAGCCAGAAGTGAACGGGCTGTGAATAATTAAGACTTTTTGGCGTGTTCCACTTTCAAGACCACCACGTCACGCACGGCACCGCCAGCGTTGAGTTTCTCGACCATCTTATCGAGCAGGGGCGTTGCCCAGTTGGGAATGTATTTGTCAGTCGTTTCAATCATGACTTTAGGGAAGTCGTACAAGGCCCGGCCTAATCCGAACTGAACAGCGCAACGTTTCATGGCATCGCTGATACCGCCCTTGACCGGCTCGATGTTCGTTCGTGAGGCACCGTCGGTTTTGCGAACAATCTCGCCACCGGGTAGCACGGCGGTAATGGTGCAGAGGAAACCGCCCTCGATTTCCTTAATCTCATTCTGCCAGCCCGCCCAACCGAACTGATCGTCGAATCGTTGCATCACACAGCGATTCGTGATATAGGGCACAACGATAATTTTTTGCCCGTCTTTGGTCTGGCTCTGCATTCGCCATTCGATTTCCTGAACAGAAAGTGGGGCCATTAGTACGTCTAAATTCATTGAGGTAAGGGGTTATTTGTTGAGGGCTTCGATTAGTGCGTCAGCGTATTCGACGGCTTTAGTTGTAGCCGTTTCCTTTTTGGTATAGGCTGAATTAGCCAGTAGGCCAGTAAGAGCCTGAGCCGCGAAGTATTCGCGTTTGGTTAGGCCGGATTGCCAATCGCTGGCAAAAGCGTTATCGCCATCATTGGTAGGGGCTTGTTGTTCTTCCATACTTGACATTTGAGTTTAAGGCCCGGTTATGAGCCGGGCCGGTTGATTAATTCATCGGTAACGCACGGACAACCTCCTGTTTCTGCCGGGTAGCTACGACTTGCAGCATCGTCAGCATGAGTATTGTGGCCTCAAGGTCATTGCCCGGCAAAAGCCTCGATTGCCCATTGCGTGGGTCAGTCGCCAATAGGTCATACAGCGCATCGGGCGCATCGGTGATTGTCACTTCGACCGCGTGAGAGAGCCGAAGGGTCTGGATGCGCCCGACCTGATGCGGAAAGGGTAAAAAGTTCATAGCGATAGATAGGATTAGTCGAGAATGAGCCGATCAGCGCGGAACGAACGCCAACCCTGAACCAGTGTATCGTAGTAGCGAATGGCGAGCAGGGTGCCGCTTGGTTTGGCATCGCTCTTGGTTTCGGGAGCCGCCCCATAGTATCCCACCGCGAAACGCTCGCTACCATCGTCTTTGTAGTAGAAAAAAGAGACGGGTTTGACCAGCATTTGGGCTTTCAGGCGAACCGTTGCCCACGCCCGTTTGAGGGCTTCGCCGAACGATAAACCCGCTTTTTTGATGAGTTGCCACGCCATGCGAAGAATTTCGGCGCGGTCGGGGTTGGTAAATTTGATAGTCGTTTTCATGTGTGTAATTGTTTTAACTGTGACAAATATATCACAATTACACATAAAAAGAAAACAATTGTGATAAAAAAAGAGATTTTTTAACGCAACTTTTGGTATACTTGTAGGCACACTCACCAATTGTATTTCCTACCGCCCATGAGCAAGCCTATTCCGGCCCTGTTTGCTGAGCAATCAGCCGCCCCCTTTGTGTTTCATTCCGATACGGTTCCCCGCCGAATCTCCGAACCCAAACTCTCGTTTCGCTTCAATAAAGGCGAAATCGGCTTCACCAAAGGACTGCTCGAACTGCTCGACTACGACAAAAGCAAACGCGTCGCGTTCGTCAACTTCAACGCCCATGCCTACCTGACCCGCGTCGATAAAAACGGTCACTGGCTCAATGTCATCGCGAAAGGAAAATTCGGCATCACCGGCGCGACTGTGTGCGACAAAGGGTTTGTGCAGACGGCCATGCGCGCGCTCGGTCACGGCCCCGGCGATGTGATTTATTTCCCCGTCGCGAGTTACCCGACCACAGCCGCCGAACTCGGTCTCGACCCCGCCGTATATACTAATCCGTTCTACCGGATCGTCAAGGACCAGAAGACTACGAAAGGCTGATGCTCAAACTCCGAATCGAAACGCAGCTTACTCCGAAACACCTCGGCGTTGACCTGGCTCCGACCGAGGCCCGGTACCTGCCCGTTTTTCCCGCCCCCGAGGTGCCCGACACCTTCGGCGATTACGAAAAAGCCCTCGACCTGGCCAGAGCGGTTAACCTCAACGACTGCCCACGCATGTACGCGCGTCTATCGGGTAGATTCATTTTTGGGGATTTGATCGAGGCTCTGTTCACGACCTATAACATTCACACGGAACGGCTCATCATATCGACCTACTCCTACTCACAGAATAACGTCGATAGTTTGCGAACCCTGCTCGACGGCGGTTTCGTTGATTCGATTGATTTGCTTGTTTCGGACCAGTTCTACACCCACGAAAACCGACCGGGTAAACTCATCCCGTACACCTATCAGGAATTAGACCGGGATAATCGGTTTCAACTCGGCGCATGTGGTACGCATGACAAGCTGACGTTTTTTAAAACGGATGGTGGTAAATTCATCTGTATGCACGGATCGGCTAACTTTCGCTCGTCGGGTTCGATGGAACACGTTATGATTGAGAACAGCGAAGCCCTGTATACTTTCGTCGTTCCCGGCATTGACCGACTGATTAAATATTTCAAAACGATCAACAAATCCGCAAGGCACTCCAACTTATGGCAAACGGTTCAGGCTCCTACAAATCCATAAATCGCTTTCGCGAACGTAACGCGTTTACTGCCGGGCGCGGTACACCCTCAGCAGCCGCCCAGCGCCGAGCCGAGACGATTCGTCGAGAGGCATTCAACGTGGCCAATCCGGTTCCGTTTTAATCAACATCACGACACGATCACGACATGCCATTCAAAAACGGCAACACATCGGGCAAGCAATTTTCGAGCGACTATCAACCGGCTGACGACCGCAAAACGCACGGTCCCCAACGGTCATACGTCGCCCGTCAGGTATTGGCCTTACGCATGGAAGTGGAAGCCGACACCATGATTGAACTCCTCAAATCGTACCCCCAGATTGATGAGTACCTGACCGCCGAGGAACTCATTACGCTCATGCAGGTACACCGGGCGGTTATCCACCAGGACACAGCCGCGTATAAGGCGTTGATGGATTCGGCCTATGGTGCCCCGATGCAGCCGCTTGTCGGCGAAGACGGCGGGCCGGTCCAGATTGATCAGAAAGCGCAGAGTACGGTGTACATCATTGACACGACGGGCGGGCATCGTATCCCCGCACCTGATGAAGATTATAGCAACCCCGACAAATGAAAGCTATTATCTGGTTCCTTAATAAACTACTGATTCTCGCTGTGTTGGCGATCATGATTTACGTAATCGGAACGCTTGATTCGATTACCGCTGAAGAAAGGGGCGAATGGTGCGGCCTTCTTATTGTCGTTTTCGTCTACTGTCTGCTTTCTAACGATGAATAAGCAACCCCGACGCATGAGAGAGCAAGAATGGCCGGTTCCGCTTTACCCTGTTGGCGGTTGCAGTACATGGCACTGCCCACTGACGGGTAGACTATACGTCATGCACATTCGCTATTCTACTCTCAAGATTCACTCCGAGGAACTTACCAACTTCGGGCGTCAGGTCGGCCAAATCGGTAACAATCCGATTGATCGGCCCCATCCCTCACGACGGGGTCGCCACCTCAAACCCGACGAGTCTCGTAAAGCCCGGTATTCGACCGCTCGCAAGTAACTTAAGGAGTGGTTTTCTGTTCCCCCATCTACGCGCCCCTCTACAACTTACCCCCCGAAGTTCGGTACATCGACCTGTGGGGCGGTCGCTCGCGCGGTGGCTCCCATGCCGCGACCGATTACGCGCTGTTTTACCTCTCCCAGCCCGATTACTTTCGCGGCTACCTGATGCGCTACATTCAGGGCGACATTCGCGTATCGCTTTGGCGTGACGTGATGGACCGCATGGACGAGCGCGAGGCTAAGGGATTGCTCCGACGTTCCGACTACCGCATCAATACGAACGCGATGTCGATTGTTCACATTCCCTCTGGCAACACCTTACAGTCACGCGGGTTTAAAAAATCGTCGGGCGCACAGACCGCCAAAATGAAGTCGATTGCCGGAGCGACGCATATTTTCATCGAAGAAACCGAGGAGGTCGAAAAAGACGACTTTAACCAGCTTGACGATTCGCTGCGGACGACCAAATCACCGCTTCGCGTCTTTCGGATTTTCAACCCGCCCAAGAAAAACCACTGGCTCATTCAGGAAAATTACACCCTCACCGACTCACGCGTAACGGGTTACTACGTCGCCCAACCGATTTCCCGCCCGAATTTCCTATCAATCTTTTCGACCTACCACGATAACATTAAAAACGTCGCGCAATCGACGATTGATAAGTTTGAGAGTTACCGCTTCACCAACCCCGAATGGTACTGGACTGTCGTTCGGGGTTTAATCAGCGAGGGGGCCAAAGGCCGGATTTACCGAGGCTGGAAACCGATGACCAACGCCGAATTTAACGCGTTGCCCTACTCGTCTTATTACACCCTCGATTTCGGGTTCAGTAATGATCCGCTTGCTCTCACGGAAGTCAAACGGCACAACAAACGCCGGTATGCCAAAGAGTTAATCTACGAAACAGAGGTTTCGGACGAGGAATTGATGCGTCGGCTCAAGGCGTTTCGGGTCGGCTCGCGGCCCATCATTGCCGATTCTGCTGAACCTAAATCTATTTCCCTCCTGCGGTCGAAGGGCTTCAACGTCATTGCCGCCCGCAAAGGAGCCGATTCGGTTCGGTACGGCATTAAGACCATGCAGGGGCTTCAGTTCTTCTATACCGAGGAGTCGAAAAACATTGCGCTGGAGTATCAGGAGTATCGCTGGCAGCTTGACAAAAATAAAGAGCCGACAGATGAGCCTGAAGATAAGAACAATCACGCGATGGACGGTCTACGCTACGGGGAGATTACCGACCCCTGGGGCGGTGGACCCATTGAGCATACATAGCCGCTCCTTATCTTCAATTCGCAATCTGCCTTGCTTGTGTGTGTCACGGCGGCCCGACACTATTGGTTAACGACGGCCAATTTGTCGCCCGCCCTTTTCCTACACAGTAAGACTCCAGACTGCACAGACTGCACACACACGCTATAGACGCACCCGCGTCAGGGTATGACTGCCTCAGCCAGTCACCAATTCCCAATTATAGCAATGCCAAAACGTTTGTATGAAGCCGCCAACCAAACCGGCGTCGTTCAGGGGTCGCCAAATACGGGCGTCGATATTGTGCCCGGTAACGTCGTCAAGGTCATTTTCGTAGCCCTCGCTGACTTTACCCTCACGACAACGACGTTCCTAACCTCAGCCGCCTGGATTGCCTTTCTCGCTGATGTCGCCAAAACCCACGCGGTCACGCCCTTCATTGACAATTTCAAGATCGAGGGAACGACGCCCCTGACCGAAGGCGGTAACGATACAACCACGTATAACGGGGTTCCTCGTTTGCTGTCCACCAGTTTCGCCAAAGCCTCGGGGATGATTGTAGCCGCCGACCCGCTCCAACTCAAGGCCATGCGAAAACTGGCTGCTAAATCGGGCAATTTCCAGCAGGGTACGCGGGTGGGCTGTTTTCTGGTTCACGAAGGCACCGGCATCACAGGCCGCGAACCATCGGCCGGAGCGCCCACCATCGTTCGGGCCATTCCCTGCTTTAACATCTTTATCGGCGATGCCGAGAAGGGCGGTTTAGGGGCACCCGATAAGTATGCGTTCGAGTTCCACTTAGAGGGGGGATGGTCGGATGAGCAGAAAATCTATGAACTTGCTTTCGAGGGAGCGGTCCTAACTAACCCCGCTCCGTAAGCGAGAACATGGATTCCAATGATGCAGCAACCACCTTTCTGTTACGAGGAAAGGAGAAAGAACCCGTCGAATTCCCCAAAAAACAGGCCAAACGAATTTTAGACCTTCAACAACGTACCGGACTTACGGACTACGTTGAAGCCGAAGACGAGGCCCAAACAGACCCCCCAACTCCCAATGCCGATAACGGACAGCCAGGCGATTCAGTCGATACTAACGCCGGTAAACGCAAAGGCTCTAAAGCGGGCGAGTGAGGATAATGACCGGCAACGGTTCCATACCGGCCCGGCGACCGACGAAACGGACGCCGGGCCGTATGCCGCTGTTTTGAAAGCAAGGGTAAGCGGGATTCTGAACAATGAGGAGAAGTTCAAACGGTTTTGCTCGCTACTCAATTACCCCCTACCCTCCTCACGTCTGATTGACAAAGGAGCCGATGAATACGCCAAAGCCTTTAACGCCGAGGATCGCTACGTCGATTTTGAGTTTAGTTCTGACAATCTGAAGGCCGACGCATCGGAATTCTTAGACGCTATCAAGTTCGACGACTGGCTAACCAAAAACCTGTTTAATCAGTGTTTACGGGCGTCAGCCGCCATCTGGATTGTTGATTTACCCGCCGAACCCAACCTCACCGGCTTCGCTACCCCCGAACTGCTACTTCGCGAAGTGGGCGGGTTGACCGACCTGTTTACCGACAAACGCGGGGACGTGACGGCGGTTATCTACCCGATTTCCCCATTACGCGACGAGACCGGCCAGAAAATTACCGCGAAGCGATGGGCGGTTCTCGACGATGAATCGTATCGTGTACTGATTGAGCGCGACGGTCAGAATGGCGCCACTGTTCAGTTTACCAATTACCACGAGTTGGGCCGTTGCCCGGCCAACTGGATATGGCACGATAGGCTCGACGAAAACAAGCCGCTCCGCATTCAGTCACCGTTACACGCCATATTCTCGGACCTCGACGATTTGGTTATCGGCAACGTCTTTCGTCAGCACGTCGATTTGTACGCTTCATTTCCCATTCTGTGGAGTTTCAAAACCCGGTGTGGCTACGAAACGCCCGACCGCGAATCGAGTTGTAACAATGGCCTGATTACCGTTCCGAGTAAGGATGAAAACGGCTCTGATTGCCGGGTTTCGGCCCCTTGCCCGGTTTGTGCGAAGAAAAAGCCCATTGGACCCGGTTCATGGTTAGAAGTGCCGCCCCCGGTCGATAACCTGTCGGCCAATCTGAGTACACCGGCTGGCTTCATCAACGCTGACCGCACCCTGCTCGACTACAACGTCGAGAAGCTTGACGCCCTGAAAAAAGACATTCTCGAGGCCTTGACCGGCGACAGCAACAACGTCGACCAAACCAAAGATGCCGTGAACGCCGACCAGGTGCAAGCCCGGTTCGAGTCACGAAAAGCCATTTTGTCGTATTGGGCGTCCCATTTGCAACAGACCCACGCCGAATGCCTGTCGGTCCTGTTTTCGCTTCGCTACGGCCCGTCGTTTATCTCGCTCGCGGTTGACTACGGGACCGAGTTTCATTTGTTGAATCCCGCGCAGGCCATCGCGGATTACGACGCAGCCCGCAAAGCGAACCTGCCCATGTATCAGCTTGCCATTCGTCGAGAGCGGATTGATAAGCTACTCGCTGGCGCCAACGAAGCGAAAATGACCCGGCTGGACATGCTCGCCCAGCTCGAGCCTTACCCTGATTTGCCCCTCGCTCTGGTTCCAGTGGGTTCGGACGCGTGGGAATTAAAGGCTAATTTCAGTCAGTACATTGCCCGGTTTGAGACCGAGAACATGGGTCTCGACCTATTCGGTAAAGGAAAGCCCTTGCCGACCCGCTTAAGCAACATCACCCAAATTTTATACCAATACGTAAACGATGGAAAATCCAGACGAGAAGTCCCAGAACCAACAACAATTCCTGGACAGCCACGGTAAACCCCTGACGGGAATTGCCTTGATTAACGCCCAGAAAGCCGCCGAACGAGCCGCGCTCGCAGCCGAGGCCAACCTAAATGCGGGGCCAAAACCGCCCATCGAAGCCATCAAAGACGAGGCTACGGCAACCGGCGAAACCGAAGAACAGCGCATCGCTAAAGCGATAGCCGCCGTTCGGGAAGCCAATCCCGATATGTCCATCGACGACATCGCGAGCTTAGTTACGAAAGTGTTCAAAAAAACGGAGACAGTTGAGGCCAAAGTGGATAAGGAAGCGGCCCGCATTATCAGTTTCGTTGACAACACGTTCAAAAAGAAAGTCTTTCTCAAGAAAGATAAAGACCGTCAGTTCCCGCTGGAGGAAGAAGCCCTGAACGGGGTCGTGGTTCGGCAGACCTACAGGAAGACGACCGAGGAAGGCGACGCGGTGACGGTTCCCGCCCGGAACGTCAACGAGATTGCCATTTACTCGAAAGAAGATTTCGAGCGGCTCAATCACGGCGATCCCAAGAAGCCCGGTTTTGCCCGCGAAGGCATCACGGTTGAGGTATGGCACAAGCCCGGTCAAACCGATACGGTTCAGGATTAACCAACGAACTGTAGTATTTTCATCGGAAACTAAACACGCTTAGCAAGGCAACGCACGCAATGACTTACGAAGAATTTCAGGCTGGATTAGCCGAGACCCCCGAACTACTCGGAACCGTGTTGGAGAAACACGAAGCCGATGCAATCAAGCATCTGACGGATGGAAAAAAAATGGTCGTCACGACGCTGGATGAGTACAAGACAACCACTCAGAAAGCCATTGACGAGGCCACGAAAAAAAACCATTCGGATTGGGAAGCCAAGATTGAGAAAGTGACGGGTCAGAAGCGGCCGGAAGGCAAAAAGGGACTTGAATGGTTCGACGAGTTATCGGCCAAAATCAAGTATCTGGATGGTGAAGGAGTTGACCACGAATCACCGCTTTACAAAGGACTTAAAAAAGAGTTGGACGATCTAAAGACGGAGCGGGCCACCGAAAAGAAAGAACTGTTTAAAGCGAAAGTGGAGAACCAGGTGACTAATGCCATTAAAGGCTTACAGTTTGCGACGCCCAGCCATTTAAAAAAAGACGACGACAAAGCGTCGTTTCTCAAACAAAAGGCTGAGGATGCCGCCGACATCTTTACCGCACGGTACACGCCATCCTACGATGATCAGGGCAGGCTTATTTTTAGTAACAAAAAGGGAGAAGCGCAGACGTTAAATGGCGAGCCAATGACAGCCGACGCCATAGCCGCCCGCGACTTCGCCAACGAACTCCAGCCGAAGGGTCACTCCCAGGGCGGAGCCGGTTCGGGTGGTACGGATACCCCCAACCCCAACGGGAACGCGGATTATTTAGGCGCAACGACCGAAGACATTCGGACCAAACTCGCCGAAATGATGATTCCGTTCGGTAGTGATAAATGGGCTGACCTGTACACCAAAGCGCATTTGGCAGCCGGGTACATCAAAACCGAGGAGGGGACTTACGTTAAAAAAAGTTAGTGCCGCTCCGAGTGAGCAGGGTGAATGAGACTACGCACAGCAAGGCCATGTCTCACAATTTCACCTCCTATCAAAAATGGCTGCTATTGCCGGAACAGTTCTCGAAAACGCCGTACTCATGGCGCGGGACCGATTTATGAATTTTGAGAAACGTCGGCCCGATTTGGGCGTCGTTGGCGCCTTCAACAAGTACGGTGATAACCTCATCGACGCGGGAACGATGAAGAAAAACCGGGCCTCGGCTCGGCGCCAAACAAACATCGTCGTGTTGAACCGTCAGCAGACGGTCGTTCGCGACACGCGGTCGGTGAACATCACGCCCATGGGTTCGACCAGCGCAAAGGTTGGGCTGAACTGGAAAAGCTACGGCTTTGACGTGGGCGTCGTTGAGTCCATCAACGCCGATAACTACATCACGGCCCAGGCTGATTTAGCGAACCAGCTTGAACAGGGCATTCGCGACGTCTTGAAAGCCATTGACGCGGATTTCGCCACGTTCCTCGAATTAGGGAAGTATTCAGCCTTACCCGCGAGTACGCTCATGGCCATCTCGGGGGGTGCCTACCTGACCACGCAGAAAGACATCTGGGTCAATTTGCCCGCCGTCATGCGAAATCTGGAACTCGACGGGCCGTACCACATGCTGAGTAACATCGAAGCCCTGGCCAACCTGACGGAGTTATCGATCCACGGCACGTACAACGACCAGAACCGGCAGAAGCTGATTCAGAACTACGAGTTCGGCTACAGCAAGAACCTGAATCCAGGCACGTCGAACGAGGTCTACTACGCCGTACCAACCGGCTCGCTGGCGATGGTGGATTGGGTTGAATACGATTGCCGCAAACCGGGCGGGCGTGGCTCGTATGACGGTGGGTTGTACTACGATACGATGACGCTCGAATTTACCGCCCTTGGGGGTGAGAAATTCAGCCTAACGTTCGGGTTCATGTACCGGGGCGAAGCACAGGACAAATCAGCCATTCTGCCCGGTCTGGAGCGTGCCTACGCTGATGCGTGGTCGTTGTTTGTGGACATCGCCCCCATCAAGGCGTACTCGTCGGAAGCGGGTAAATCGCCCGTCGTGAAAGTTCTCGCCGACGCGGTATAAGGATTGGGCCCCGATGGTGGCTAAGTAACCACCATCGGGGCCCATTTTATAACTTCTTGATTTGTTCCCTCATAAACCGTTTTCAGGAAAATGAAATCATTCCTTATTCTCGCCATTGGCGTACTGCTTAGTCTGGTTCTCGCGCAGCCCGACGCCAACGCCCAAACGACCCTGTTACCTTCCGCGAATCGAATCGTGTATTCGACCAACGCGGTTGAGGTGCAGGATTCGGTGAAAAAGGTCGCCTATACCTTCAAAAAAGGCACGCTGATTGTCCAGACGAAAGGATTTTCAGGCGGTTCGGCGGTGCTTGTCGAAGCCCACAGCCGACAGCGTATCTGGGCCGGTCCCGTCAACAGCATTAGAATCGTCGGCGTCGCGAGTAGCGACTCGTTGAAAGTCCTATCGCTCAAAGCGACGCCGTTCTAAATCAGTTACTATTGCCTGATTATTCATACTGTTGCAAAACGCCCGCCTGCCAACGCTGGCGGGCGTTTTGTTTAACCTCATCGCCAATCATGCTGACTGACAAACTACTTACCCGCTTGCAGCCCATGATTGGGTTTCGGGCCAATACGTTCAACCCCGCCGATGCCAACAATTACGGTTTGACCGATGAGTTAAAGAAAACCTCGACCGGGCTGACGGTGGACCAGTGCCACGAACTCCTGCAGCTACCGACACTCTTTGCGGTCTATCCCAACAAGCTGGCCAACTTCGGCGACTTTCTCAAGCAAACGCGGGACGATGCAATCCGCTCGCTTCTCACTACACTCGATACCCGGCTCGCCGAGGTGGGATTGGCGGCACGGCTTCTAAACCCGACGACGTTGTTCAAAGGTACTCCGGCCGCGACGGCCGTTATTGAAAAGGCGGGCAATTCAGTTGGGTTTCAGCTTCGCCTGCAAAAATCCGACGTGACCGTCACGCTCGACCGATTGCTGTTTTCGGGTTTGTGTGACGAGGGTTTCGCCCTCACGCTGACCAATGAAGAAACCGGCGAAGAAACGCCTATCTCCATTGGCGAGGCTGGCATCTGGCAGGATGTCGCAATTCAGTTATCAGCGGGTTATGGTTATTTGCTCCTCTACGACGAGGCCGGGTTGGGCGAGAGCAATGCAGCCCGGAATACGATCACCCAGTGGCCGAGGGCAAAGTCGGGCTGTCAGGGGTGTTGGGCGGGTTGCCTGAACAGCTACGTAGCGATTGATTCAATTAAGGTCAGTAGTAGCGGAACGACGATTACCAAAGACACGAATTACGGCCTGAATCTCGTCTTTTCGGCGGAAGGCGACGTTTCGGGGCGGCTCGTCGATAATCCGAAACGGCTACTCCCCTTGCTACGCCAACAAATGGCCATGACGTTTCTGGAAAAAATTGCCTATTCGACCCGGAAGAATCCCGATACCGAGGATGCAATTCAGGGAGCGTTATTCGCCCTGACTGATAAAGACAATGCAAACCGGGTGCCAGTGCTGTATGAGCGTGCGTTGGCGTCCCTCGTCAAAGCGATGCAGGCCGAAGCATCGGTAGCCATCGACGTAAATCAGGCGGATGAAATAAGCTGGAGTAGCATTTAATTCTGCAAACGAAATGGTTTCGGAACTGGTTAATTTCTTCATCGGTCCACTGCTTCGAATTCCCATTGAGCAACTTGTAGCCCAGACCATCGACGCCCACGACGACGACATCGTTGAATTGAACCTCGCTCAACTCGCAGCCGGGAAAACCGCTGAGGGGTCGGACATTCGACCGTTCTATAAACCCCAGACCATAAGGCTCCGGCAGAAAGAAGGTTTGCAGACTGACCACGTTGATTTGAAGCGAAAGGGCGGTTTCTACAAAGGCACATTTGCCAGGCGCACGACGGGCGGAACGGAAGTGTCGAGCCGTGACCCCAAAGCCCAGTTTTTGCAGGGTCGTTATAGTGTCGATATATTCGGCCTATCGGTTGCCAGTCGTGAGCAGCTTAGCGAACGGATGCGACCCACGCTTCAGAATAAATTTAACCAGGCGCTTTTATGAACGAACCGCGCACCCTTACCGAAGCGATAGAGCGGATCGGTAATAAACTCTCGGGCCTTGAGTGGACCGAAGTAATTTACAACCGCGTCGCGATTCACGATGTTAAACTCGCCGGTCAGGACAAACCCCAGATAAAGCCAATGGCCTATGTGGGTAATGGCGAGTATGCCGATTGCCGTCCGAATGACAACTATACTTCGGTTGTCTTTTTCGCGTCGAAGGATCCCGAGAAGAACGACTATAATCAGGCATCACCGTTCGGCCATGCCCAAAACCATATCAACCACGCTACGCGCGCGGTCACGTTGTACGGGTGGGTGAATCTGTCGAAACTACCCGACTATGACGACGGGTCGGGGTTTCCGGAAAAGATTAAGCTTCAGGTAAAAAAATCGCTCCAGCTGGTTCGATGCGTCACGCAGATAACCGGTTATCAGGATGGCGTGTTGCCCGACGTGTTCAGACCGTTCGTCGTTTCCGACCTCGACCGCAAGTATGACCGTTGGCCAACTGTTGCTTTCAGAATTGATTTCACCGTCATGACCGTCGAAACCAATGTTAGTTAATCAGAACGTGTTGAGCATTTTTGACGGGAAAACTCGTCGAGAGATACCGTTGTCTCAAATCGAATACCTCGCCGGGATTGGTAACTATTCGCTGATTCACATCGCGGGTGAAAGACCGATTCTGGTATCGAGAACGCTCCGAATAATGGCCGAGGAGTTGCCGGGCTTTATTCGTATCCACAAACGCACGCTCGTCAATCCCCGGCACATCGTCGATTACCAGCGAAAGGCGGGCACCATCCGTTTACCCAACGACCGCTCGCTGCTAATCTCGCGTCGACGAGAATCCTTCGTCTACGCCCTGCTATGCAAACCCTGATTGCTTCGCCCCAACTGACGGTCTTACTGTATGACTCGATTAAGGACCAACCGGCGAGCCTATACCAGTTAAGCCGACAGTATGAGATCATGGCGGCTGAACTCGGCAGCAACGAAGCGGAACAGGCTGAAATGCTGAACAAAGCCGAGGACTACGCCCTGACCGGAAAACTCCCCGAATTTCAGGAACAGATGCGAAATTATCGGCTGGCCAGAGTATTAGCCAAAAGCCGGTTTCAGACCGGGCAACTCGATTGGGCCTGTCGGATTCATTCGGTCAACGGTGTACCTGTAACTGATTATGGCGAAGATGCACTCCTTACCAAAATCGACGAGTGGTCAGCGCTTGGGTTGACACAACAGCTAATCGAGGACTCCCTTGCTGACGTAAAAAAAAATGCCTTGACGAACTGAAACGGTTCTTTCCGGGACGGTTCGGAAAAGGCGGGGTACGAAACCAGCTCGAGCACTTGCGGACCTACTTACTGGCCAAAGTGTCGTCGGTCCTCGACCCGTCCGCAGCGACGCAGCAAGCCTACCGCGATGCGTTCGGCGTCTTGGTGGGCAGCCAGAAACCGGCCTGTTTTTCCGAGAGCGGAAACCATGTGCTGACCGCAATGGAAAAGGGATTTGAAAAATTGCTCGTTGTTTTGTCGGAGTGTGGTTGCTCATCGCCCGACCGATTGACCGTTTTTCAGTTTTACACCTGGCTCGATCACCTCAACGAAAAGTACGAGGCCCAGAAGCCCAAACCCAACCCGCAGCATGGTCAACGATAGTAATTTTCTGGTCTGGTTTCAAAATGGTGAGTCGGAATTCGATTCGAGCCTACCGCGTCCCTTTCTTCGGGAACCGGAAATCCTTTCGCCAATCGTCTGGCTGGTTCCGGGAGAAACCATCTCGTTTTACCTCAACGCCACCGACAATACCGCTCCCGCAGGAGTCCTAACGCTGGTCGATGAGAAAGGCGTATCGCACGCGCTGGCGCAAACGCTCTCGACGATTGAGTTTTCAAATGGCGCCCATCGGTTCGGCTCATTCACAGTTCCGGCCTTATCCGAAGGGTTCGCGCGAATCAAACTTGGTACGCTGACAAGTCAATATTGTTGGGTGAGTAGTGCCGCCAATGCAGTTGATAAAACGGCCCTTGTCAAGTTTCGCAATAACGACCGGCTTCAGAACTTTCGGTACCGGTATTTGCCCCCCAATTTTTACCAGCAGTTTCGGATTCGGTTAGCCGTGCGCGGGGAAGAGGCCGAACTTAATAAATCGACATATCGCGAAAGTACTACCGGAAAAACCCGGCATCTATACTCCGAGCCGCGTCAAATCGTCACGTTTTTAACGCCCGAATACGACCGCAACGGACACCGGGCGATGGTGTCGATGCTCGAACACGACTCCCTATTCATCAATGGCGAACCGTTTGCCTTCGCCCAGGCGTATAAATCGAATCCCAACGAAGGCCAGGCACTCACGACCGGCGAGTTTAGTGTTTCGGATGAAAATTACGCGACACTGCACCGGAGTTAAAAAAGCCCGGATTTGCGAAGGCCGGGCCTTTTTTGCAGGTGGAAAGCAGCAGGTAACGTTTAGCGGGCGTATACCTGATGAGGGAAGGGATTATCTTAAAAATAGGTAGGCAAAAGGACTCAATTCTACCTTTAAATAAAAAGGATAGTATTTGCAGTGTCAGTGCTTTTTATAGCTTTAGATTGACCGCTACTTGCCTGTTTTCAGTGCCTTAATCCTTATTAAAATTCTAAACCTCCCTCACTATGAAAACAATACGTATAAAAAAGGCTCTTTTCGGCCTATTGTATCTGGCTTTGGCTACTCTGCCCTGGTCTTGCGCCGATCATCGCATCGACCCGCCCGTGAGGGTAACTTGCTCCTGCCCCTATCTGTTTAATGATCCGGGCAATCATGGATCTGAGACAAGAACGATGGAATGTCCTACCGGACGGTTTAGCTGCATATGTGGGGATCTTTCCTTCAGAGGAGGAATCCGAGAGTTTAAATGCCTCGATTAAGAGTATGCGACGTTGTTGGTGGAGTTTGGATCTGACTACTCCAAACTCCGTTGGACACACGTAACAGGGCTTTAAAGTAACGTCAATTTACACTTCTTACGCTCACAAAAAAGCCCCAACTGATGTCAGTTGGGGCTTTTTTAAGTCAAAGAGAGTTGATTGTTTGATGCAATTAAGAAGGGTACTCGTTACGGCGCTTCACCGCTTCCTCTATGAGTTTTTCGAACTCGCCATATTCAATAAACCCATTAAGGCTTGTATCGTACTTTGTAATGAGCTGCTGAACATGAGTCGTCGTGACTTTGACACTATAAGGATAGTTATTCAGACCAGTAAATAATTCTACATCGGACAGTTGCCCATTTTTGTCCGCATCAAAATCCTTGAATCCTGCCAGAACTTGCGCCGGTGTGAGTGTGATTTGTGCAGCGCCTTCGCGGGCATTTGCCTTGTTAGTCACTGGATCGACGTCACCGGTTTGCTGACAAGCGGTGAAGGTTACTGTCATGGCTACAGCCATCAGAGAAAGCAGTCGTTTTTTCATAAAATCCGATTCGTTAAATTGATAGAAAATGAAGTTAATACTATTTTAGGAGATTGGGAGGCAATGTGCCTCTTTTACTACTCAAAGAAATAGTTCGTGCTAATTAACACGAAAATTATCTTTCTAAGTAGAATATCTAAGTAATAATCTATTAATACTTATAAATGTTATGTGCTAGAAGGGCAATATTTACTAAAAGGTTAAATTTGATGTATAATTATTTTAAAATATGTTAACAAATTTCAGTCGTTGCTTATCGCCCCTGCAACGACATAAGCTACCTACGCCAACATTGATACCCTAAAGTTTGTTGAGGCCTTTTGCCTCCTGACTCAACTCCGGTGCAACGTTGCACCGGAGTTGAGGCCGCCCTATGGTCCCAAGTAACGGGGTTTAGCCAAAGCCCGGACTTACAATCCGGGCTTTTTGTATCTTCATACCCGACACGCAGTTCAAGGCCATTGCATCAATCCGATGTATCGCAATGGCTATCTTAAAAAATTCTGACCTTTTCGACTTTGAAGGCTATTCTGCCAGCCTGAAAGCGCTTGAAATGGATACTCAATCCTGGGCGCAATCGACTGTCACATGGCTGAATCGCATTAAAGCCTCTGAGCGGGACGCCACTGAACAGCTTAACGGAATTGAAGCCGCCCTTCGTAGCCTCTCTACGGCCAATCCCGATAAAGCAGTCGCACAATTCAAGTCCTATGAACAACAGATTGAGCGACTATCGTATCAATTGGACGGCGCTCGGCACGCCAATGATCACCTATCGGATGCTCAGCGATTAAATGGACAGGTCATTTCAGGCCTGACCTCAAAGCTTGATTCACTTCAAAAACGCTACCAGGCGTTAGACCCCTCCCAGAAAGATTACCTCAAGCAACAACGGGCGATTCTGAATGAAGCGAAAACCGTTACAAAAGCGATCGACGCTCAAAGTAAATCGCTCAAAGCCGGAAAAACCATCATTGATGCCGCCGAGAATTCGGTCGCACATCTCAAAAAATCGACCGCAGAATTAAAACGGACGCTCGATGGTCTGCCAAATGCCTACGATGCCGGAACGGGTAAGATCAATGAACAGAACAAGGCTGCTGTATCGCTGAATGCTCAGTACCAAAAATCAGTCACGCTGTTAAAGCAGATTGAAAGTGGACAGCAGGTACATAACCGAAATGTGGGTAATTACCCCAAACCGGGCGGTTCAGGTGCCATAAGCGCGATTGGCGACCTAACGGGTTTGGGCGGTGTTGCGACGGCAGCCGGTGTCGGGGCATTGGTTGCCTCGGCAAGTTCGGCAGTGCTGGAGGTTGGGCAGGAATACGAAAAGCTGAATGCCCTGACGGAAAACGCCCTCAATAATAACAAGAAAGCAGCCGCCGAAGCGAATGCTGTTATCCGTGATTTTGCCGACCACAGCCCGCACGATATGGAGGGGGTTACCAAGGCATTTAACCGAATGGTTGACATTGGTATTGTCCCCACCAAAGAGCAGCTAACCGAACTATCTGACATGGCCGTCGCGAAAAATAAGACGGTCATGGATTATGTAGAGGCCATCGCCGACGCGCAACAGGGCGAGTTTGAACGGCTCAAGGAGTTCGGTATCAATGCCAGTAAAGCCGGTGATAAAGTCAACTTCACCTTTAAGGGCGTTCGCACGACGGTTGCAAACAACAGCCAGGCCATTAGCGACTACCTGATCGGTCTGGGCAAAGTACCGGGCGTTATGGGCGCAACGGATAAATTAGCCCAACAATTCTCCGGCCGTTGGTCCACCATTAAAGACGGAATCAAAGGAGCGGCCAGCGACATTTATCAATTCCTGTTACCCGCCCTGAATGGGTTGTTAGGCTTTCTAGGAAAAGGTGTTTCAGCCCTGAGCAACTTTACCGCTGGATTGCGCCAAATGGCGAAAGAGCAGGGCTTTTTAGCGACGGCCCTCAAATTTGCGGTCAACCCTTTTGCGGCTACAACTGAAGCGTATCAGGCCCGAGATCGAGCGGCTACCGTCAACCCCAATCAGGGTACGCCCGAACTGGATAAGTACCGCAAACAGCTACAGCAACAGCAAAAAGTAGCCGAGGCCAAGCGAAAAGCCGAGGATGCAGCCGCCAAAGCCGCCAAGGATGCTGATAAGGTGCTGAATGAAAATCTGTCCAATCGCAAAGCCGCCAACGATACCGAACTTGCCCAACTGGAAGCCAATAAACAGGACGGCCTAATCAGTGAGAAACTGTATATCGAAGAACGTCAACGTATAACGCTGGCCGGTATTACCGAACGTCAGCAGTTGTTAGCCAGGGCAGGTAAAAAGGAAACCGACGACTATAAGCATTTAGCCGCCGATAAACTTGAGGCCGAAACGCTCTACAAACGCGATAGCCTCAAACTCAAACTTTCCGACAGCAAGTCCGATGCGTCGAAGGCCGTCACCGGATTAGCCCGCGATAAAGAAGACGGCTCCATCTCGGAGGCTGATTTTGTTGAGGGTAAGCGGGGCATTATGGTGGCCTCCCTGAGTGAGCAAAAGCAGATTTTAGCGCAGGCAGGCCAGGCGAATAGTAAACTTTCCAAAGAGATTGATGCAGAGTTATTGGAGGTAGGCCGGGTTTATTACAAGGATCGGCTAAAAGCACAGGAAGAAGCCTGGAAAAAAGAACTCGAACAAACCAAAGTCGCCCTAACTGCATACGACCAAACGCTCGGCGAAGATTACCAGAAAAAATTAGCAGCCCTCGATAAGTTCTACAATGAGAAAGAGCGAAAGGTCGAGGTAGATATGGCCGGGCGAACCATTACGCCCGACGAAGGAGAGGCTCAATTATACGCCATTCGATTAGAGCGACTAAAGGCTGAATTAGAACTCACCGAATCGACTTACCAGCAAGATAGGCAACTCAGTAACGCCGTCGTTGATGATAAAATAGCGGCCCTGAAACGCTACAAAGAGGAGGCCATCCGAACGCCCGCTGAAATCGCAGCCGCCGAGAATGCGATTGTAAAACTCAAACAGGCCCGAGACAAAGAAGCCGCCGACGATAAAAAACGATTAGATAATGCCGTCGCTGATAACGCCCAGAAAGCAGACGACCTTGCGACCGAGCATCAAAAAAAGAATGCCAAAGACCTCGCCGACCATCGGCAGCAACTTTGGCAGGCCGGTTTGCAACTTGCCGACACGATAGGGCAATCGCTGTCCAGTATAACGCAATCGTATAACCAACGCGACCTCGATAACCTCGATAAGCAGAAGGAACACGAACTCACCCTCGCCGGGGACAATGCCGACGCCAAAGCCCGAATCGAGGAACAGTACCAGAAACGAAAAACCGAACTGGCCCGTAAAGCGGCCATTCAGGAACGGGCAGCCGCCCTGTTCTCCATTGCCATCAACACCGCTCAGGCGGTGATGTCGGTGCTTTCGACCGGGGGCGGTGCCCATTACCTTGATTTTGGCGTATCGGCGGGTATTCTGTCGGCATTCGTGACCGCAGCCGGTATCGCCCAGGCCGCAGCCGTACTCGCCAAACCCTTACCCGCTTTTTGGTCGGGTACAACCTCCGCGCCCGAAGGCTTCGCCCTCGTCGGCGATCGGGGACCTGAACTTAGGAAAAAGACGGACGGAAGCTATCAGTACTACGATAAACCAACCGTCGATTACCTCGGCGCAGGCGATGTCATCTACACGGCGAGCCAGACCGCCCGGATGGTCGCTGACTGGCAACGCGACGAATCGGCCCGCCAAGCCCTTCAGGAATCCCTACTCTATAACCAGACCGCCGACCACCTTCAGATCGGCCGTCGCGATGAACAGGTTATCATTCACCAACTCGCCCTGAATGGGAACCCGCCATTGAGTGAATCCCAACTCGAACGCGCGTTCGGACGGGCATTGGATGCCAGGCCAGTCAACGAAACCAACATCGACGAAATCGGCGTTCGTCGCGGTCAGCGTCGGGGTCGAAACCGTGAGGAATATTTAGAACAACGCCATCGCCACTAACCATGACTGAGCAATTATATGACAACTGGGGGCGGGCCTTTACCCTTCCGGGCGTCTATTCTGACTTTATAAATTTCTGTCGGCTGGTTCACCTGGCACCCGATGGAAGGCGAACCCCTTACCCCCTTCAACGCGAGCCGGTCGGTTGGGCCAACATCCGATTTACCCTCAAACGAGGGACGTTGCACGGCGTAAATTCGGAATACAGTTCGTCGGGTTCTACCCTCGAATTCGACCAATCGTCGGGGCGCGAGTTTGTACAGTCCATTTTCCAAGTGGAAGGCGAAGACGCCAACCTGTTGTTTCAATTCGGCCTGACCATTCCCGAACTCATCGACGCAAATTCGGGCATCGGCACGCCCGGTTTCGAGGTGATTGAGTACGAGGGCCGGGTCAATCTGTCGCTTCGCAAAACCGAACAGCGACGGGTTCTGGCAGGTCTGGAGCGCAACACCCTACAGAGCCGGGTCGAAGCCCGGTGGGATACGTCGGTTAACCTGTCGGCGTCGCGCTCACTCGATAACGCGCCAATTACCCCGCCCACGTTCGGGCAAATCGTCCTAACGCCCCAATCGCTCGACGAGCGGTTTGGGTGTAATCTGATTGGTAGTAATCGGGTAGAACAGTCGTTTCAAGGCGACACAAACGGGCACGTCTGGATACAGTTCGATACCAGTCAGCCGCAAATCTCGGAAATCGAAGAACTCGCGGGCGGGCGTCCGATGGGTCTGTCGGAGTCAGACGGCCCGATTGCCAATGATGAATGGCTATTTAAGTTCCGCTCAGCCGGTACGCGTCAGGTCAAAATAGAGGTAGCGTATAATCTATGGTTCACCATCAAAAAACGCACGGTATCGGTTGGAAAGGCCAAAATCTTGGGGTTTCGGCTCGATACGTTCCTCACGCTGATTCGCGCCGATGGAACCCGGCAGGACTGGACCATTACCAACCCCTGGGCCGAAGGTCTCGGCAAACGCCCGCCCGCTGGCTTCGCTGAGGAAATCGTCGAAGTACTCGCGACCGGCAAACTCGATACGTCATTCGAGACCAAACCCGGCGACAAACTGTTTTTATACGGCCTGTTGCAGTTTTCCCACAACAAGAACGAGTTGCAGCAGACGCAGGTCGTTGTGCAGACCAAAACGCAGCGCATCACCGTAAGCGGCAAATCGACCAACAATTCCTCAACCGCTCGTTGTCTGCCCATTGGGGAGGCCATCAATGCCGCCCTGACGGTGCTGACGGGCTTACCGGACCGCTTTCGGTCTGACTTCTACGGGCTGCAATCGGCCCGCTACGGGGTGAATGGGTGTGGAGCGCGGAGGGTGTTGTTCAATGGCTTTGCCGCCCGGCAGTTCAAGCCGCTCGAACGACCGCTCGCCTTTTCCCTTCAGGAAGCCATACAGAGCCTTTCGGCCATTGATTGCGTCGGGTTGCAGTATGGCCATGAACTCGACCTCAACAGCAAGCCGCAGGAGATTGTATCGCTCAAACCCATTCAGGAGTTCTACCGGCCTGTCGAGTTACTCCGATTGGATGAAGTCGGCGACTACAGCGAGGATAGTCTACCCACTGAATTATACAGCACGGTCGAGGTCGGCTATCAGGAATGGGTATCGGACGGGTCCAATTCGCTGGAGGAGGTGTTCACCACGCACCAGATTACCACGCCGATTCAACACGAAGCGGCCAAAAAGACCATCATCAGCCGGTTTATTGCCTCATCGCTGGCCATCGAAAAAACCCGGCGCGAACAGTTTACCGACACGCCTAAAGACGGCACGGCCTACGACGAAAAAGTATTTATCGTGCAGTGTAAACCCATTCCGGGCTTTTCGGGAGCGGGCACGTTCACGCGCGGGTTCATTGCCAACATCATCCAGTTACCGACCTCGCTGAGCTGGCTGGCCGCAGGGATGAAAATTACCATCGGCGGCACAAGTCAAAACGACGGGATATATACCGTGTCGTTCGTAGCGGATGCGGGTCAGCGCCCCTGGTCGTTTTACGTTGCCGAGGAAGTTACGAATGAAGTTACGACAACGCTCACGATTGAGCCGGTACCGGGTTCGCTCGAGCTGCAACCCGAAACCGGAGCCGACTTCGAGACGGTTTCGGGCCTGCAATCGCCGAATGACACGTACAATCTGAGATTGACACCGGGCCGGATGCTGCTGCAGAATGCACCGGTTTGGGCGGGTTGCCTGATTAACAAGGATAAATTCAATCTCATCAATCAGCAGCCGACTACCGAAACCGGACTCATCGACGTCACCTTCGGGCACATTCTGTTTTTAAACGTCATTACCACTGACCTCTACGTTCCCTGGCTGGCGGCTGGTATGACGGTCGCGATTTCGGGCAATACGCCCAACGTCGGCACCTATACCGTTGTGGCCGTTGCCGCGCCGGATTATTCGCCATGGGGTTTTTTCGTCAAAGAAGCCATTGCGGGCGGGTTCGGCTCGGCGGTCAACATCGCCTTTGACAGCATCGGAACCGACGATCTGTATGCCGCCGTCAACAAAACGCGCATTCCCAATAACAAGTCGGTTGTGACTGAACTACCCGCCCTCGATGCGTGTGGAAAAGCGGGCCGGGTTGGTGAATCCGCGCCGGTCCGGGTCGATGAATTGATCACCGACCTGTTGTATTTGCCCCGACTGATTCGGTTCAAGACCCGGCTAAGCCACAGCCAGATTCAACGACTTCGCCTTGGCCATTCAGGGTATTTGCCCAGTGAAGCCGACGCCAATGGCGACCCCATCGATCCGAATTACGGGTACATCTCACTACTCAATGAAAGCGGCATTCGGGTCGCTGGTTTCCTGCACACGCTCGACTACAGTCGCGATAACGAGGAGGCCATTTTTGAACTTCGTCAGACCGCGTTAGATTTGAATGACACGACTTCGGGGCTGGATTGCGGACAGTTCGCCGGGTGGACACTCGAACAGGCACAGGCTGCCAACGAGCGGACACGCAGGCGGATTGAGATATGTCGATTTATCGACGTTGACCCGCTCTAACGAATGGCCATCACCCCCCAAAAAATCCCGGTACAAAATATCATTCGCAAAGTCGCTGAGGTCGTTGACTTCAACGCCGACTTGCTGATCGTTTCCGGCGAAGCGACCGACGCCGGGTTTAGCCTGGCGACCGAGAGCGGGGAAACCGTCGAGGTGGACCTAAGCGAGAAATTCGTCACCCGTCAGGAATACGTCGACGGCACTGACGTTCCCCCAGCCTCCGAATTAGATTCCGGTCGAATCAAAATCGCCGATCAGCCAACGGCAGAAGCGGGCGAGGATGATACCGAGGCCATGACGCCCCTAAAAACCGGGCAACTCCTTCTCAAACGCGGTATTCCCTTATTTGACCTGACCGATGCCGAGAATGGCCAGGCGCTGATCATTGAGATAACCAATGAGGGTTTACTCATCAAGCCGGGCAACGCGCCGGGCGGCACAGCAGCTACACTTTTAGCGCTCTACACTGCCGCTCCGTCCCCCGACCAGATTACGTTCATTGCGGCCCTACTGACCAAAATTGCCGCGACGCCCGCCCTGAAAACTCAATTCTGTGCGATTGTCAGCAGTTGCACTGTCGTCACGCCACCCGATCCGGTTCCGGTCTTTACGGGCGGTACGCACTATCAGGCCGCACCGGTTACACCGCCCGTCGAGTCGATTGACGTGGTGGCCGATGCCGCCGACTTTACCCCGATAGTGCCCCCTGCTGACTCAATTGATGTCGTTGCAGACGCGGCTGATTTTACCCCGATTGTACCGCCCGCCGATAGCATCGACGTGGTAGCGGACGCGGCTGACTTTGCACCCATTGCCCCAACCATCACCGATTACCGAATTGACGTCGCGCCGTCACCTAATATTCCTGAAGGTGGAGAGGCTACGGCAAAGGTCATGATCGAGTACTCATCCGGTCCTGACGAACAGTACACCGGGGGCGGCTCGTTTGGTTTGCCTATTCCATTAACCGGCGTAGACGTAACCAATGAGCCGAATGCCGAATGTACGATAACAGTCGGAGACGATGTAGTCAACGCAGATACCGAACTCGTGCTTCGCTTCACCTTCCCGGCAGAGGGAAGTTCCGGCATAATCGGAAAAACCTTAACCATTCTCAACGGAGCAGCTACGGTGACGGGCCACACCCTGCCCGACCTTGACGTGACCGAAGGCGAGGACAGCGTAGAGATTCAGGTAAAGACGCAGTTTTCAAGTGGCCCCGACCAACAATATACCGGGGCTGGTGATTATTCCCTGATTGCTCCCTATCCCGATGACATGACCCTGACACCGGGGCCAAATGCCACCGCCGTTGCTCATGTTGCCGAAGGCAGCATTACCGCCAACGTCCCCGTAACGTACCGGTTTACCTTCCCCGATAACAGTGTCATCGAGGGAATTATTACGGCCGTAAACGTGGCCAGCCCGCCCGCGCTCATTATTGAGAGCATTCTACGGGAAGTACGGAACAGTAACATCATGTTTTACGTCCGCACCTCACCCGAAACGTTCGCAACCGGGAATTTCACCAGCATTTATTACCGACGCACGATCACCGACGAAGAAGGCACTACCGGCTATAACGCCTGGGGCGAACTCTACACTCTGGGGCCGAATGGGACCGATCCAGCCGCGTTTATTTTCGACCCGGATGCCTACGACGACGGCTACCATCATTTGAGTTACGGCCAGTACTACCAGGAAAGCGGAGCCGCCTTCTCCTTCAGCATCGAATTTTCCCTATCGGCTGACGGCAGCAACGCCATTCACCTCGATTACGAGATGCCTGCAATGGCCAGCAACCCCGTCGATACGGGCACGATTGTCTACAACGCCCCAACCCCCTAACCGATATGGCCTACCGACCCTACACCAACACAGGCGACACGATTCCGGGCTGGGCTTCGGGCGAAGAACGCTTTTTCGTCTACGATGACGCGCTGAGTTGCGACGAAGGCGATGACCTGTTCGATGGACTTTCGCCCGCGCAGAAAATAGCCCAAACCACCGCCGTAGAGCCGGTTTACCCGAGCGGCAAAGTGGCCCGCAACTGTGGCGGAGGAGGTAGCAACCCACCACCCGCAGGCACTTTCGGACTCGACGGCGACCCGATTGAGGGTGGGGATGATGGCAGCGAACAATCTAACGACGCACTGAACTAAGATGAAAAAGATACTCAGCCTTTATCTGATTTTAATCAGCTTTTTAACGTCCGCTCAGGTTGTGTACCAACCCGTTTCGGCGACCGTAAGCGGTACTGTCGTTAAAAAAATCGTTGCCCGCAACAAGAGCATTTACCCACTCACACCAACGGGCAACACGGCCTTTCTAACAGCAGTCAATACCGGCACGTTGCCCCTCAAAGCTGTTCCCGCCGAGGGGTCAATCGTGGGTCGGTACACTTATGCGTTCAGCGATTCGCGTCAGGACTATTTGAATCGAGCGGTTCAGTCGGCACCCGCGCCGGTCCTTGCCGATGGCGTGCGAACCGTTCCGCGCTTAGTCGGCAATTACTACCCGATGGCTCCGCAAACGGCTCTGAATACCGCCTTGTACAAGCGGTTCCCGGCCTTTACGCCCCACGCGAGTAAGGTCATTATCTATCCGGGCGGGCTGTTCAACGATGCCAGCGATAACGCCCTGACCTCGCGCGGCTGGACCCATACCTCCGAGTCTGCCCACTGGATCGATGGGCAGACCTACCCCACGCAGTACCGCCGTGCGCTCGAACTGGCCAACTATGCAGCCGCTTACAACGCGGCTCAAACCCTACCCAACAGCGATCCCCGTAAACAAAAACTCCTCGATTGGGCCGGGCCGTTACCCGCCTTCGAGGGCAACCATTTGTTTATCGACGATGAAGAAACCGCTAAACTCTATGCTCAATTCTGGTGGAACACCTTTAAGCAAAATGACTGGAAAGGAGCCGGGGTTGATTATTTCTCAGTAAACCACGAAATCTTCGTCGAACGGCAGGGAACGGGTTTAAGCTACTATCAACAGTGGTTTCGGCAAATTGGCTGGCTCACTAAGGAGATTATTCGCCTGGCCGCGCTGGAGGGCGTGACGCTCAAATCGGGCATGTCCGATTTTGGCAACCTGACCCATCTGGCCCCCTATTTCTTCGATGACAACGATCCGGCGACGGGCTATCCCAAGTATATGTCGTATGGCTATATCCACGAGCCGTACCGGGGGAGTAGCCAGTCGGCTCCGATGGGTACACCGTCGGATATAGGCCAGTTGGTGAAGGAGGGGAAAGCCTTTACCGGCGTCGGCTCCTACGTGCAGCACACCTTCGACGAGCAAAGTCTTTTCGAGAAAAACACGAACGGCACCTACAAAATCGGCAGCGACGGCGGGCTTATCTGGCGAACCGACGTTCGCAATACGACGATAACCGGTCAAACGACGGTACTCTACAATGAGGATGCTTATAAATCACAGTTAAAGTTTTACGGCATTTTCGCCCGGTACTGTGCCAATCAGTTTTTTCGGGCGGGGGGGGTGCATTTGCCCCTATCGACCGACCGGCAAACCGGCTTTGAAAACGTTCGGTTGTTGCGTCAATTCCGGCTCGACGCCGAGGCCGAATCGGGGATAACCCCGCAGGGCACCGGCACGACGCAGCAACAATACGACCTGTTGAACGAACGCCCGCTTAATCCTGACTGGACCGAAGCGGACGCGATGGGTATGTATTTGTTCAACGACTACCTACGCGGGTGGATGGCCACGCAGCCTAAATCCAATCTGGGATCATCGACCATTGCCCATTCGCGGGCGTCGGTGGAAATGTACAGCAAGGGGTTCCACCGGGCGTCACAACTGAACTGGATTTTTGATACACCCTGGCGATTGGTTCAGCCCAAACTATGGATCAAAAATCAGGGTATCGTTTCGAGCGTTGACCCCAACGAGCAGTTTTACCGCAAACCCATCATAACGGGCGGTATTGCCACAAAGGACGGGAAACCTACTTTATGGCTGTATTGGTGGTGGCCGTGTCAGGACGTGGACCGCTATACTGACGTAACGGTTTGGGTAGACAAGGGAGCCGGAGCGGTTTCGCCCGGTTATCGCATTCGCTTGAAAGGTCGCAAGGCTGGTCTGGAGTATTGGCGGTTGCCCGATGCCGCAGCGGGTTTGGCTCCCAGGGATATTTATTTTCAGTTTAAAAGTTTACTCGGCGAAAAAATAACGTGGCGTGGCGATTACCGCGAAGCCCGGATCACCTCCCATCCGACACCTCCTGCGATTCAGGAATCCGAACTAACCGGCAGCACAAGCCCACCGCCGACCGTCGCCTGTAGTTTCTCTGTTGCCAATGGTACGCAGACGTCGGGTTGTAGTTCGGCGGTTACACTGACGTCTACTGTATCCGGCCCCGATGCGACGGGCTTAACCTATAGCTGGTCAGGTAACAATCTTTCGGCATCGAATCAGAGTGTCAATACGGTCTCCCTGACCGCTCCGAATGCCAACGGGCAGTACACGTATACCGTGACCGTTGCCAAGTCAGGCTGCACCAGCAAAACCGCTACGCGGGTTCTGACCGTTTCGGGCTGTGGTGGTGGAGGGGGTGGTACAGTGGCTTACAATAAGCCAGACTTCGACAATTTCGATTACACGCCGATAACCACGAATCCAACGTGGCCAAGTCATGATTTTACACCCAATCCGCATACCAATACAGAAGCCTACTGGAGTGGCGACGTTGGCGATTATGCCGAACTGAGTAACGGCATTGTAACCGTCCGCATTCACCGCAAATTCGGCGCAGCTCCTACCCATATTTCGGTCTGGAACGGGCCGAATTTGGTGAACATACACGATCTCGGCACCATGAATGGCTATGCCTTGTACAGAGGTGGCCGCACAACCCAGAGTGATAACATTGAGGTGGCTACCCAGTGGGCGCACCGCTTAGGCACCTACGCGCCTGACCCGCCTGGACCTGGCACGGGGAATGACCCGATTCAGCATGGCAGCTATTTTGGCAACTCCAGCGAGGTCGTCGCCATTGGTCGCACCGACGACGCGATTTATACGAAAACGCACATGCGGAACTGGGCTGTAAACGACGAATACACCGACGTTTACTTAGAACAATGGGTTTCGTTAGACGGTCGGGGCATTCACATACACACGAAATGGACCAACAATCGGCAGGATGATAAACTCTGGTATTTTGCCCGGCAGCAGGAATATCCATGTGGCTATTTTCTGGGTAATCACCGGTACGCTCACTACGTAGGAGCCAATGGAACCAGAGAAATGGTAACCGGCCACTCCGATCAGTTCGGTATCTTTTTGCGTGAGCCGTTTGTGGCGATGCTACCCAGCACCAACCCGAATGATGTCGGTATCGGGCTTTGGGCCGAAGGCATGTATAAGGGGGCGCAGTGGCAGAAAAATCAGGGGGAAATCGGCGATCAGTTTGAGAACGGATCGGGCTACACGGCGAATCTACCGATTATGCATGTCGATTGGGATGGCGTCTATTATGCCCACCATGCGTTCATCGTCGGCAATTTCGACCAGCAACGGGAATGGGCCAATGCACACCCTGACCCACGAAACAAAGTCAGTTGGAAATTCAACAACCGCAATGGGCGGGGCCTGTTCTGGTATGAAAATGCGTCTGACACCGGCTATCCCACGCCGGAGACGGGCATTGAACTGACTGTTACCAAAAATTCGGATTACGGGTTTTGGTTTCCCCGCTTCGCCCTGCAAGCCACGCAGGTTCCCGATTTATATATCCGCTACAAAGCCTCCGCCGGCTACCCCAGCGCGGGTACGCTGTACTACGCCAAATCGCTGGCCTTCGACTGGACCGGCAATCAGCATATCGATTATAATCTCACAGTTGACAATAACTGGCACACCCTCCGAATTCCGGTCAATCAGAACAGTGACTGGAATGGCCTGATCAACCAAATCCACCTGACCGCGCCCGGCGCACCCGTTGGCGCAAAGTTCCAGGTTCAGTGGATTAACACGGTCGATGCCGAGCCAACTGAGAACGGTAGCGTACTGCTGTTACTGGCGGCTGGTGGGCTTTTCAAACGGCGCAAAAAAACTTACGGCATTCGTGCCAACAAACCAAAAACGCTTATCAATCATGGCAAACGAAACCTTTCACGCAACGATTAAACGCAACAGCGACGGCGTATCGCTCTATACCGTTACGTGCGTCGCTGACCGCGCCCTGTATCCCAGAACCAACAACGGTAAGAGTGGGTTCGAGGCCGCAGTCAAGGCCGGAACGTTCGAGTTGACCGTCGATAATGGCGCAATCATTCCGCAGGGGACCGTACCACCGTTGGTCAAGCCAGCCGCGCCGGGCGGGGGTAGTATTCCAGCCCTGAACCTGCATCTGAACGCGACCGATGCCGCTGGCTCGGTTGGGGTAAGTGGTTCGCAGCGTGGACCCATCGGAGCGAGTGGCTCACAGAATGCCCTAAGCTATTCGGCCAACAATCCGAACAGTGTCACCCTCAACAACGTGACGCTCAAGCACAAGTACCAGACCAACACCGCCGACACGGGCAACGGTCAGTACCGCGTGAACAGTGGGGCATGGGTTGATTTCGCGCTTGAAGGTGCCGCAGGAGGAACCCGCACCATTGTCCTGTCGACCACCATCTCGCTCAACGCGGGCGCCAACACTATCGAATTCCGGTGGAAGGATGGCACCGTGTATTTCCATGAGTGGATCGAACTCACGCGCCCGGCCTCGTAACCTGCTTTCCCAACGTCTAACCAATAAATCGCAAATCAATGAGACAGTTCCTAATTAGTTTATTGCTGATTGCCGCGTCGTTAACAGCCAGCGCCCAGACATCGATCAATCGAATCTGGCGAGTCAATGACGAGGTGTTAATCACCGACTCGGCCGGAGTGGCAACGCCGAGAAAATACAAAGCCTCAAGCGTCGAGGTTCGCGTGTTGGGGGGTTCGTTCATACGGATTTCTTCAGGCGGCTATTCGCGAACGTTCCTCCCAACCCGCTTTCTGAACCAGTCGGGAACCCCCTGGGGCGGTACGGTCGCGTCGGCCATTACCGCGTTTTATAGTAATGGGTCGGGCGGTTCAGGCGGGTCGGCCTTTTCGGGGAGCGCGGGTGAGTTAACCTCTGGCCAGATTCCAGCGGCCCGGTATGGGCCTACGGTTGTCCAGACCACCGGCTCTTATACTAACCCGGCATGGCTGACGGCACTCGACCCCGCAAAAATCACATGGGGAGCCAGCATCACTTATGTTACGGTAGGGCAAAAGTTGGCGTGGGACGCCAAGCAATCGGCGATTACGTTCACCACAAACGGCACGTCGGGCGCAGCTACCTTTTCAAACAATACGATTAACGTTCCCAATTATAGCGGGGTCACGGGCGGCAATGGGGCTGATGGAAAAACCATTCTGTCGGGAACCGGCATTCCCTCAGCCGGGCAGGGAACGGATGGCGATTTCTATTACCGAACGACGAACTCGCAGTTTTACGGCCCCAAAACGTCGGGAGCATGGGGATCGGGCATTAGCCTGATTGGCGCAACGGGCAACAACGGCCCTCCCGGTACCGATGGAACCAACGGCACCAATGGGAAAACGATTCTATCGGGTTCGAGTAACCCGACGAGTGGACAAGGCGTTGACGGCGATTTCTTCATCAACATCACATCGACAACCCTGTTTGGTCCGAAAGCGGGCGGTGCGTGGCCAACTGGTGTTAGTCTGATTGGCCCGGCTGGTTCGGGCGGAGGTGGCTCGACCACATTAGCCAACAACCTGACGACGGTTTCTTCTGGTAATGCTGCCTTAGATGCCGCTCAAGGGCCAACGATTGCCGCCCAACTTAAACTCATTAAACGGCTGGCCCGGTCTGCCGGAACCGCAATTCTGGGTACGGGTCGATTTTCTGCACCCAATCAGAATGCGTATGCTGGCACCGAAACGGACTTAACGTATGGCTACAATTTCACGCCCAACGTATATGGCACCGGCCTACGCTTTAGCTGGCCGAACTGGACGCTGTGGGTCAGTGGCGCGCCCTTAGAAGCCGCTGGACTCAATCCGCTCACCATCGAAGCGTCGGTCTCGAATGGAACGGCGACTCAGCAGATCACCTGGGATGGTAGTACGACCGTCACGATTGCCCCCGGCGCGACGCTCATCAACGATCCGCTGCCTTTACCGCTCTTCCCCACCGCTACGGCTAACCTTCGCGTCCATGTTATAAAAGGCGCGTCGGATAAGGTCGTTGTTGGCACCCAAACCAATCAGTTTAGTACGACTGATGCGGTGCCATCGGGCACGATGACTACGACTGTGGTAGCGGGGTACGCTCCGCTTGAATTGATGATAAAACCCACAGCGACGCCCGCCAAAGAGTCGGTGGCGCTGGTCTTTGACTCACAGGGCATTGGCGTCGAAGGCTCTGAAATGGGCTGGATTCGCGCGGGTTTGGACGCACAGGGTATCCCCTGGGCGAGATACGCGGTCGGTAGTTCCGTTATCGGGACGTTTGACAACAATAACACGGCCTTCGTACTCAATCAGGTTGCCAAGTACAAGGTCATCATCACCGATATTGGTAACAACAATTCCTTTAGCTGGACGACGGTTGCCCAGGCCCAAGCCGCGCTGACCGCCTGGTGGACAAAATTGGCAGCCCTCAACGGGGCCGATCTCTGGGTAACGACCATTTCCCCCAGTACGGCGGCTAACTCGACCCAAATAACGCTACGGGGTCAGCTTAACGACTGGATCAGGTTGCAGGGGACCGCACCAACGCTATTTCGGGCGGATGGCGTAACACCCCTTGTAACAGGCGTGTACGACGTGGGGGGCATTACTGAAACTCCTCAGTTTTCAAACTCATGTGTACCGTGCAGTGGCTGTACGTCGGATGGTACCCACTTAAGCATTACGGGGGTCAACTTAGCAAAAACCCTCGTTACCAGCACGTCGCACCTGAAAGAAAATTAACCCTCGCTCCCCTGCTGGCTTCCAGGCTGGCAGGGGTTTGGCATTTATCCCAATTGAAACCCCACTCAACCCAACATGACTGACTTGTTAGAAAATTTAAAGGGAGTACCCGGCGAGGCTTATTTCGTGCTGGCTCTCTTTGCCGGATCGACCATCCACGCCATGCGCTTAAAACAGGTGCCAGTCGCTGAGGGGTTAACGGGGGCATTTATCTCATTCGTGGGTGGGTTCTTCTTTTTCAAGATTATCTGTTTAGCCTTTTCGCTCAACCTCGATGACGTCTGGTTTCTGGGCTTTCCCGTCGCGTATATGGCAAACTATGCACTCGGCGGCATGGACACGGTCGGCTCACAGATTCGCGACTCGCCGGTTCAAACGATTGTATCCCTTTTGGGTACGCTCGTCGATGAAGTACTCGCTAAGATTGAAAAATTCAAAACGCAACCCCCTAAATAGTTATGGAAAACACCGCAATTCTACAGGCCGGTTTGCTGGCCGCAAGCATCTTTCTGTACGCCGTCTGCCTGACGACGCACAACACAGGTAAAGTTCTGATTGTCTCCATCTGGTCGCTGATGTTCTCGACCTTCTCCTCGTTCGTGTGCGTCCGGTGGATTCCCCAGGCGGCTTACACCTTACTCGGCCTGACCTTCTTTGTATTGGCCTTTACCTGTGGGTTGGTCGCCTATAGTGACTTTCAGCAACCCGAAACCAATCGCATCCGAACCGGGGCGAAACTCGCCTACGGCTTCGCGGCCTTTCTGCTGTTTACCCTCATTCTGTGGACGTTCGATAACCGCAAATCGCAGCGCATCGAGAAGGCCATCGAACACGTATCGGGTCAGGTCGATACGATTGCCGCCGTTGCCGGAGCGAATGCCATCAAGATTACCCGGCTCGATACGTCGGTCGCGAAGCTGGCAAAAAACGATACGGCACTCACCAAAACCGTTGAGCAGACCAAAGCCGAACTGTGGGAGAAAACCGACGCGACGGGCCAGAAAGTTTCGGAAAAGCTGGATAACCTCAGCTTACGCCAACAGCGCATGAATACCAACATGCAAAAACAGAAACGCAAATGAGCGACAAACGACACGTTCCCCTCATGTGGCTGGTTAATCTACTGCTGCTGGGAGTCGGGCTGTTTTTGCACTTCAGCGCACGCGGGCAGTCATCGACCCGGTGCGATACGCTCGAACACGACCGCCCGATTCTGGACCGGCTTATTGCCTTACAGGATCGGAAACTCGGTGAACGCGGTCAACAAATCGCCCTGCTTAAAATTCGGGTCGGTCTGTCGGATTCGACGGCAACCGAGATTCGCAAGGAAGCGAACCAGCGCATCGTGACCTTAACGCAGCAACGCGACGAAGCCGCAGCGCGGGCAAACCGGGCGAACGTGCCAAAAACGTTCGTCGGCAAGGTTTGGCAGGGTTTCAAACTCAACGTACTCGCCCCCATCGGCGGAGCAACACTCGTTTACGTAGGGATTAAACTAATCGTATTCTAATCGGTAAACTCAATGAAAAAGAACGTGCTGTTTTTTGATATTCTAACCGGGTTTCTCAAGGAAAATCCAGCTTTAACGTGGCAGTCTGTATCATCGGGCGAAGCGATTCAAGCCGTTCGGCTGCCCTGGTATAAAATCCTTCGCTGGACGGATGAGCCGAACGGGGAGGCTGAAAAACGACTGGATTATGCTGTTGAAAGTGATGTGCCCGATGGTAAATTCTACCAGTTGCATAACCTGTTTGTGGAAAAGAAGCTGGTTAGTTTCAAGCGCAAAACGGCTGACCGCAACACCTTCGATCTCTACATTCTGGCTTTCTACGGCTGGTGGTATGTGGGCATAAAAACCCGCCTGGTGGAAGAATAAAAAGACTCCGAACATCGACGCCGGAGCCTTTATATACCCACTCTATAAAGATTAATAGCTGAAAGATACGAAAAAAAGGCCCTGAACAACTGTCCAGAGCCTTTAGCCTTTTACCTTAAAAAAAGAAGGCCAAAAATAGCAAAAAAGGCCCCGTACAAGTATGCCGGAGCCTTTAAGTACCACTATATGAGATATTTAATCAATCAAAGATAACAAAAAAGCCACTGACCGTATAGAACCGCCAGTGGCTAAAAATCATCCTCTTTTTAATATTCTACACTACTAACATGAATAATCCTGTATTTGTTCAACCGACTGTACCCTTTGCCAACTTCGGCCCCTGGCTGACCTACAGTGAAGCGGTCAAGTCAGCGACCGCCATTCGGCTTGGCATCGTCAACGTGCCCACCCCGGCACAGTACGCCAATATGGTACGGGCTTACAACGGCCTGTACGTCCCTATCTGTAAACAGTTCGGTAAACTACCGGTCACGTCCTTCTTTCGGTCGGCCAAACTCAATGCCGCCGTGAAAGGGTCGAAAACCTCAGCGCACCTTGACGGGCTGGCGATTGACATCGACTGCGACGGCCTGAGCCACGTTAGTAATTTTCAGCTATATAAGTTTTGCCGGAAGAATCGCAAAGCGCTGAATTACGATCAGTTGATATTAGAAGGGTATGATTCCACTACAGGACAAGCCGCATGGGTCCATATTGCATTTAGGCAAGTGGAACCACAACGCCAACAGTGCTTGATCATGGTGCGAAAAAATGGCAAAACAACCTATGCCATTGACCCTGAAACTGCCTGATTTTTATGCTGAGTCAGGAGAAAGTGAGTGGCCAATTCAGTAAACGGTAGTAGGGAGGGGGGACGATAAGCACCTCTATTTATAGTTTTGCCTCTTTACCCACTGCGGCTTGAAATTTTGCTTTAGCTTTTAGTTCAGCAAATGACGAGGGGGGGGGAGGTATATTGTCAGTTGGTGAATTTTCTTCTAAGGGTGGACTTAGGTCGAAAATAGGATTCATTGAAATAGACTCAAGTAGAGTTTCCTCTGAGCTTAATATGTTTTCGATCCTAAATGCTATACTGGGCTTATTGCCAAGTTGTTCATTAAATAGATACGCTGCGTTTTTTAACGACATTTCGGATGTGTATAAAATGCCGAACAAACTGTTTGCTTCTTGCTTTGCTTCTTTATCTTTTATTGTACCTAATTGGGTTCTCAGGTACATATTAATTTCCTGAAGGGTTTGTATTTTAACTCCATACCTGCAATACTCATCATCAGTTAATGAATATGTATCTGCTTCGAATTTTTTAAAGACATCCAAAACAAAGCCCCATATAAATAAAATAAGCAATAATGCAATGAAGCCAACAATAACGTAAAATAAGATATCAGCTTCCATAATTATCAACGGTTTAAAAACCTTATGTAACCAACGATAGCTCTGTAAAGAAACAATAGACCCCCACCAGATACAATAGTTAAAACCATTCCAATTGCAATGAAAAATAGTTCTTTAGGCCGCGTTAATGTATCTGGCTTTTTTATAATTAATGCAATAGTTCCTGTTATTGTTGCTAAAAATAAAGCAAAAATAATCTTTAATATCTCTGAAAGAAACTTAATCTGTTCCTTTATATAGTCGGTGTTTAGAACTGAGGGCATGTAATTATTTAATATACACAATAATCAAATCTATAATTACAAAGATAGTTTGCTGAGGTTTACCATTTTCATATTCACAAACAAAATAAGCTACTACTTGATAATCAGTTATTTATCTTATAAAAGCGTATATAAAAATCAAAAGCAAATGTCACTTCAAAGAAAGGTTAAAGTTTGTAAAGGGTGCTTTAAACTCAGTTTCTGCTTAAAGTCGACCAGATTCAATAAAAATCGAGGCTGTCGACTTTGCTACAAAAATTGCTTAAGCCACTCGTTGTCCATTAGCTTAAGGGTCTCACATACCTCTTTAATACGCCTGCGGGAGATGGGTAGTATCGCCCCGTTCTTCATCAAGACCACCGCCGACTTCGGGCCGGTGCGCTGGCAATTCAGGGCATAGGCAGGGTTGATAAGATGCTCTCGATGAATGCGGATAAAGCCCGGCAGTAAGGGGGCATAGTGGGCCAATGTCCGGGACGATAATGTTTGCCGACCCTTTGTAAGGTGAAACCAGGTGTAATTGCCTTCCCCGTCCAGATACTGAATGTCCGACACCGCCACCTTCAGACCGGGCAATCTAAATAGTTGAGCATCCATGCCATTGA
>NZ_BAAGTT010000031.1:0-2051 GCF_054781775.1 Spirosoma areae
ACAAGATGCTCGCCGGTGAGGAGGGTTTTCAGCCCAACCAAACAAGGGTGAAAAGGTCGGGGGCGACCTCAACACGTTTAGCTATCTTGCTCCTCCATCAGCCCTTGTTGGCGTTGGGTGAACCGTAAAAGCCGTGTTTCAAAGTCCCGCTTTCGGGCGACAATTTGAACGCCCCGCGTGGGCAGGTTTGGGTTTCCATTTCCGAGCCTCGGCTGACAGGCCAACCGCCCCAACAGGTCAAGCTTTTTACTCGTTGGGCGGGTTGCGTGCGACAGTTTGAACGCCCCGACAGGTAAGCTATGGAAGGCAACAATACTAAAACTCAGAATGCTAAAACAGCAAAAAATATTTGTACTACTGGCAGTCGTCTCATATCTATCCATTATTCTGATGGGACAGATGATAGGATTGCCGTTCCTATTCTGGCTATTATTCAACGTTTTTAATTTTGGTGAAATCAATCAGTTATTTGCCATTATAGGAATAATCGGCTTGGGCTTGCTTGTAAAATATGCGAATAGAAAAAGGAAACTAAGTATTTTTTTGATTGACATTCTGTGTTTCTTTTTGTTAATTCTGCCCATATCTGGACGATTGTTCTCAGTACCTATTGAAGAGTTTGACTATGCTGCATTTATTGTACCTCTGTCGCTTTTTATAATCTTTTACCTTATCTCGTTAGGGTATGCTTATAGGCAGTATGTAGAAAATAGATTTAGCGTGGGTTAGGTTAGCTTTCCGTCGACAGGAAGCACGTCCCAAAGGAGGGTTTTCAGCCCAACCAGGAAAGGGTGTAAAGGTGGCAATCGTCTCGTGTTCAGGCAAGTAATTCGTTCACCATCAGCCCTTTCGGGCGTTGGGTGAACCAAACAAGCAGTGCTTCCATTTCCGGGTTGCGGGCGACAGGCGGCATGTCCCAGAGGTTAGGCTTTTGCTCGTTAGCCAGGTTTCGTGTGACAGTTAGAACGCCCCGCGTAGGCAATTCTGGGCTTCCATTTCGTCGTTTCGGTCGACAGGGTGAACGCCCCGACAGGCGGGCTTGGAGGGAATAGATGTGCCAGCGCAGCCACTCAAGTTTGGTAAGTGAGAAATTATGAAATTTAAAATATGGACAACAAAAAACTTAATCAGCTCAAACTAATCTTCGGATGTATCCTCATTGGATATTCAATTTTTGGCATGCTTTTATCATTCCATTATTTGTTCAATTTTGAAATTTTTAGTCGAGATACTAATTTCTTGGGTTGGGCGATTGACAATGGAGGTGCATCTAATATCCCCATTTTTTTGGGTCTGACAAGTTGCGCTGGGGCTTTTCTAATCGCCAGTATAAAGCCATTATGATACCTCACTCGGCCAGCTAGATTTAGACTTTCGGTGTAGCGTCCTCGCGATAGCGCAAACCTTCTAACAAGAGAAAACAACTATTAATTTATTAAGTAAATGACAGAAAACGTCAGTTTTATTTTAGGTCAAGAATCTGTAACTGTATCTGTTTCTACCCATACAGATTTTATAGAATGTGTTGAGGACATTCCTTCTCCATTCAAACATGGGCAAACCATCTTGAATCCTGGTTTAGATACAAGCAATTTTGAAGGAGTTGTTATCAAATGTTTTATTCCTTTTGAGGAGCGAGATAAAGTATCAAAAGAAAGAGCAAGTGGACAGAGCATTTGCCACGAAGTAGTTGAGGATTTTGTCAGAAATAATTGGTCACATAAGCAAGTTTTTCAAGTTGAAACATTGAACTGTAGCCATTTTGAACAACAATACAAGTACTTGGTCCAAAAGATTAACGAAATATAGATTGGTTCGCTCCGCGTGGGTAGCTCACGGGCGACAGGAAGCACGTCCCGGAGGAGAGTCCGCAGCCCAACCAGGAAAGGGTGTAAAGGTGGAGGTGCGTGTGTTCAGGTAAGTAATTCGCTCACCATCAGCCCTTTCGGGCGTTGGGTGGAACATACAAGCATAAAAAAATACTCGTTTGCCGGGTCCCCTGCGACAAGGCGCACGTCCCGACAGGAAGCTCAAAAGTGAGTTAGGCAGGT
>NZ_BAAGTT010000032.1:0-2063 GCF_054781775.1 Spirosoma areae
ACAAGATGCTCGCCGGTGAGGAGGGTTTTCAGCCCAACCAAACAAGGGTGAAAAGGTCGGGGGCGACCTCAACACGTTTAGCTATCTTGCTCCTCCATCAGCCCTTGTTGGCGTTGGGTGGTCGGTTCATGCAGTACTTCCATTTCGGCGTTTCGGCTGACAGGCAGCGCGTCCCGAAGGTAGGCGGTGGTCCGTTAGGGCAGTTTCGCGTGACAGGCCGAACGCCCCGTGAAGGCGAGTTAAGCTTTGCATTTCCAGATTGTGGCCGACAAGCCAACCGCCTTGAAAGTTAATGTTTTGTTAGCGAATGTTTTAGAGTAGGCCGATTGGGTAGTACAAGAATCTAATAAACATATAAATATCATGCTTCGATTCTCCTTGCTTTTTCTCTTTCTAATTCTTTGTTCAACTGCTAATGGTCAAAAAGTCTGGAAACCATTTACCATCGCAGATTTTGAGCATATTTTGAAACTCAATACTTCACAAGTAAATGAGTTTATAGTATCAAAAAATTTCAAATCATTAACGTCAACGCCAATACCAGAAGATGGATCATTTGTCTTAACTGAGATAGTGGGACGAAAAAAATATTTTATCGGCGATCGAGACAAACAAGAATATTTCAGTCTCCAAGGATTTGATGCCAAAGAAATGAAAACATTATATAACGAGTTGATTGAATCTGGATTTGAGTATCAAAAAAAAATTTCAACAGACGAAAAAAGTTATTACATGAAACCAGGTTGCGGATGGGGTTTTTGTATCAGTTATAAAGAAAATTCAAACTTTGCTTACCATGAAGGTTTGAAGCTCAATTTAGATGACAAAAGTGCAAAGTATTACAGACTAGAAATCTTTAAATAGCTTCCTTGTTTCGCTCCCGTGTGTGCCGCGTCTCGTGTGACACAGGGAACGCCCCGGTCGGTCAAGTTGATCAGACTCGGTAACAGCGGCTTTCGTTTCGCTCCGGCGCAGCGGTTGTGGGCTTCGCGCTCGGTGTGAAAAGATAGGCTTCGTGCGTTGTGTTTCCCTCCGGGTTGCGGGCCTATCTGGCGACAGGCCGCACGTCCCGAAGGCAGAAGGCAACCCAACGTAGCGGGGGGTGTAAAGGCCGCAAGTCCTTTTCGTTCAGTCGAGTTGTGCGCCCGCCCATCAGCCCCCCGGGCGTTGGGTGCGGGTCCATAAAATGCGTGTTCGGCGGGTCGCGGGCGATAGGGAGCCGCCCCGACAGGCAGGTTTAGGCTCGTTCGGTGGTGTCCGGTTGACAGAGTGCACTCGTCGCTGGTCAGGTTTAAACAAACTCGGCGGGTGTAAATAACAAAAATGGTTCTATAGCCTAATGAGTAGACTGTTTGATATAAACCCTTACCCACAAAGATTTACGAATCAAGAACAATGAGAAGAATTGATATTATTACTTCTATCAAAAAGATTCAGAACGCTATCGCAGATTCAAAAATTGATGCTGTTATCGGCGAAATTGTAAGAAAAGATGACAAACTCAATGTTGAAAGTATGCTTGAAAGCATGACAACTTACTCATATTACTACAAAAACTTTACTGATAATGAAAAAAAGATAATTTCAATTTTTCAGTTAGACGGTTTAGAAAACTCAAAAACATGGGTAAATATTTTACTGCCAAATAATACGAGCACCGAAAGAAGAAGCAATTTTTTCAAATACTTTAGTGGATTAAATTTTTTGAACGATTATTTAGATAAAATTATCGAACTTTTTAAACAAGACAATATCGACTATATACAAAGAAGTAATCAAATTGTTTCTAATTACTCTATACAAAATCAAAGCGAGATACTTACTGTTATTCTTCCAGAAAAAGATACTCAAGTATCATCAAATCCAGAACGTCTAATTAAGGTTTTAAGTAGCGTAAACTCATTTTATAAAGTTCTGTCAGAGATTACGGGTCATGAAGATAATGGTGATGGCTGAATAGGGTTGAAATGCATATCTTTGATCATGGTCTTAGAAGCAGTCGCCTGCAAACATTGCGGGCTAACTCAGCAAGTCAAACGATACGGCATTACGCCAACTGGCAC